>CAZGZH010000312.1:0-2906 GCA_964529645.1 uncultured Flavobacteriaceae bacterium | reverse complement strand
AAAAATGTCGTATTGTAGTGTAGGTATATTTTTTCTTGAGGTATTATTTTATAAATATTACTCGTTTCTTTATTTATAGTTGTTTGACTAAACGAAAAAGTGATTTTCATCAGAAAAAAGATCGCTATAAAAAATAAAGTTTTTTTCATTTTGCTAGTAATTTATTCAATCCAAAAATCTGGTTTAACATTAGAGCCTATTCTAGTGCAATCGCCACATTGTGCTTTTACCAATAAATACGGTCCTTCGGTTTCATCTAATGGATTAGGATAATTTGGGTTAGGACCAAAGTATTTAACTGTACCTGAGTTGAGTAATTCAACCAAAAGAGAAGATTCTCCAGGTAATGCACCAATAGATGGTGTCGCCATACCATCACAATCTGTAAAATATGGTGGAATATCTCCATATGAGAAAAAATCTTGAAAATCAAAAAACAATCTTTGCGAAATTGAAACAGATGCTACCTCAAAAAAACCAACAACTTTTTCATCTGGGTTGTCAACAGAAAAAATATTACCATTTAAAAAGCCTGGCTGATTTTGAGAAAATACACTTTCTGAACCAGAGAGTTTATTTAATGTTTTATAATATGTATAAGCCTCAAATGATTCGACATATTGTTTTATTAAAATACTATATCTATGAGAAATAATTGTATTGTCTTTTGAGAGTACTCTAACTGGAAATTTTGATATTCTATCTTCAGAAAAACCATTTGTTTCTACCTGTATAATAGCATTTGATTTTGTTGTCTTATAACAAACACGTTCTTCTTTTGTTTTAAAAACTTTTTCGACAGCAAATCTTGATCCGGGTACTGCTATTAAATCGTAAGCACTCCACAGAGGTGCTATTATTTTAAATGTTTCTTCATACTCGTAACGATAATATTTAGAATTACCAGTTGGATCAAAACTGTCTAAAAATATTGTTACATTTTCACTTCCAAAATTATCTACTTCTTTTTTGGCATACACTTTATCTATTTGAGTACTACTTGTTAATTGTGTTGGTTTTGAGCTATAAGACTTCCCATCGCTAGTAGTAATTTGAAGTTGATAATTTCTATTGGATTCAGCCTCGAAAGCAATATTAGAAATATATTCTCCAGCATCTGATTCAGAAAAAAGATAGGTATTGTTTAAATCATCAGTAATCTTAACACTGGCATTACTTTCAGGTAACGGGCCGTCTTCTTCTAATTTAAATGTTTTGCTCAGACTAATTTTTTGATGCTTAAACTCGTTTGTAATTGTAGCTTCAATAACCAACACATTGTTAAAAGATAGTGTTTTAATATCAAACTCTTCTACACAACTATTTGTGAATAAAATAATTAATGAAAAAAGTATCCCATTTTTAATTAAATGTTTTTTCATAATTAAAATTTAAAATTATAAGTGATTGTTGGTACAGGTACTGAAAATATAGAACTCTTATAAGCTTTAATTTTACCATTTTCTGTTACAAAAAATACAGAATAAGGATTATTCCTACCTAATAAATTATAGATTGAAATATTCCAAAAACTATGAGCAAATTTTTTGATTTTATGATTTCCTTCAACATTAAAGCCCAAATCAAGACGGTAATAATCTGGAATTCTAAACTCATTTCTATTACTGTACAAAACAAACGTTGAGCCGTTAAAAATGTAATTACCTATAGGATACGTTACAGGACGCCCTGTTTGGTAAGAAAAGTTAGATGAAAAACTAAAACGTTTTGTGATTTTATAATTTGCTACAATACTTAAATCGTGAGGTTTGTCGAAATTAGATGGAAAATAATTACCATTATTAATACGCTCTTCACTAAATTTACTATTAAATTTATTAAGTGATCTGGAATAACTATAGCCCAACCACCCATTAAATTTTCCTTTTGTTTTTTTTATCAAAAATTCAACACCGTAAGCAACTCCTTTTCCTTGAATAACCTCAGTTTCAATTGTTTTATTTAAAAGTAAATCGGCACCGACTTTGTAATCTAATATATTTTTAGATTCTTTATAATACCCTTCTAAACTCAATTCATAAGTATTTCCATCTATATTTTTATAAAATCCAAAAGAGTATTGTTTGGCTTGTTGCGGTTTTATGTTTAAATCTGATAGTTTCCACGTATCTGTAGAAGATACCGTTGTATTATTTGATAGGGTATGAATATATTGATAGGTACTGTTATAACTGGCTTTAATAGAAAAATCTGAAGCTAGAAAATATCTTGCAGATGCTCTCACTTCTGGCCCTCCATAAGTCTTTATAATATCATTTTTCCCAAAATTTAAAGTGTCTGTTAATGTTGATAAGGTTTTAGGTAAGCCTTTGGTATATACTCTAGCAGAAGCTTCGCCTAAAGAAGCATAAGTAGAATATCTAAATCCTAAATTTAAAAGGAGTTTTTTGTTGACTTTGAAATTATCTGATATAAATATAGCTGATTCTAAAGCTTTTTCTTTTGGGATTATTAAAGTTTCTATAATAGAAGAAACTCCTTTTGGTTTTTTGCTACCTGGATTTACAATATATAGCTTACTAGAAATGCCATAGTCAAATTTATGTTTTTCATTAAACAAGTATTTCATTTTTAGTTTTAGCACTGTTTCGTTTACGTTATATCCTAAATCAAAATTATCATCAGAATTGCCATCAAATCCAATTTTAAATTCATAGTTACTATTAGTAAGAATTATGTTACCATAATTCTTACTATTAAATATGTGATTCCATTTAACAGACATCAATCTATTGCTATAACTATACAAAGAGTCTGAGGTAATACTAAAGGCGTCTTTACTGTAATAACCTGTAGCTTCAATATTGTTATTGTCACTTATTTTGTAATTGTACTTAGCAACAGCATCATAAAACGAAGCTTTACTGTTTTTTAATGATTCGTTA
>CAZGZH010000311.1:0-2907 GCA_964529645.1 uncultured Flavobacteriaceae bacterium | reverse complement strand
TATTTTTAAGGTTCAAAAGCATCCCGTAAACGGGGTGCTTTTTTTATGCTTAAAAGTATTTAAAAAGTGTATTTTTGCGCTATGGCTCGACATAAGACAAAACAGGTATTTACAGACATAGAAGTTATTGACGCTGGTGCTAAAGGAAAGAGTGTTGCCAAAGCGCCAGACGGGCGTGTTATTTTTTTAACAAATGCCATTCCTGGTGATGTTGTTACAATACAAACTTTTAAAAAACGTAAAGCCTATTACGAAGGTAATGCTATAGCATTTCATAAGTATTCAGACAGACGTACAGAACCAGTTTGTGCTCATTTTGGCACTTGTGGCGGGTGTAAATGGCAACATATGAAATATGAAGACCAATTATATTTTAAACAAAAAGAAGTCGCTCAAAATTTAAAACGATTAGGAGATATAGATGTCGCAGAATTCAGTCCGATTTTAGGATGCGAAACTCCTTATTTTTATCGCAATAAAATGGAATTTTCTTTTTCGGATTCTCGTTGGCTTACTGCCGAAGAAATAACCGATTCTGAAACTGTGATAGACCGCCGCGCCTGTGGTTTTCACAAACCAGGTATGTGGGATAAAATTATAGATATAGAAAAATGTCATTTACAGGCAGACCCTAGTAATGCCATACGTAATGGGCTTAAAAATTTCACTCTTGAAAAAGATATTTCTTTTTTTAATCCGCGTAAGCAAACAGGTTTTTTAAGAAGTTTGATGATTCGCACTACTTCTATCGGACAAATAATGGTGGTTTTACAAGTAACAGAAAACGACAGTCCAAAAATAAAGCTTGTTTTAGATTATCTAGCTAACACGTTTAAAGAAATAACTTCGTTACAATACGTCGTCAATGCCAAAGGGAATGACAGTATTTACGATCAAGAAGTTATCTGCTATAAAGGTCAAGATTTTATTGTTGAAACAATGGAGGATTTGCAGTTTAACATCAATGCCAAATCATTTTATCAGACCAATTCAGCGCAAGCTTACAAGTTGTATAAAATAGTCCGCAATTTTGCAGACCTATCTAAAGATGATTTGGTGTACGATTTATACACCGGCACTGGCACTATTGCTTTATTTGTAGCCAAAAATGCTAAAAAAGTAGTGGGAATAGAGAGTATTGCAGAGGCAATAGAAGATGCTAAAATAAATGCCACTCAAAATAAAATTACAAATACATCGTTTTTTGTGGGAGATATGGTCAAAGTTTTAACACCCAAGTTTATATCAGAAAATGACACACCAGATGTAATTATAACAGATCCGCCACGTATAGGAATGCATAAAAATGTGGTAGCCCAATTGCTAAAAGTAGCACCAAAGAAAATAGTATATGTTAGTTGCAACAGCGCTACACAAGCACGCGATGTGAGCTTATTAGCCGAAAAATACACTGTAAAAAAATCGCAAGCAGTAGATATGTTTCCACAAACACATCACGTAGAAAATGTTGTACTTTTAGAGCGTAAATAATTAAGATGAAAAAGTTACTACTTATTTTACTATTGTTTTTAAGCTTTTTAGCTTGTGAAAAAGATGATATTTGTATCGACCCCATAACGCCCAACTTAATTATACGCCTTTACGATGTTACCGATGCCACAACTGTTAAATCTGTTGCGAATTTACAGATAAAAAATATTGATATAGACAGCCTTTTTAGCGACAATATTATAGCAACCGATTCTATCACAATCCCTTTAAACGTCAATCAAGATAATACAACTTATGTTTTTACAATTAACACAGACGATGCTGCTTTAACAAATAGTGATACCTTAAAAATATCGTATGCCCGCGAAGCAATTTTTGTATCGCGCTCTTGTGGATTTAAAACTGTTTTTAAAAATGTCAGCTTTAATTTAACCTCAGACACAAACAACTGGATACAATCTGTTGTTTTTATAGAACCAGAAAACACAATAGATAATGAAACTAAAGCCCATGTTAAAATATTGCATTAGTCTTTTTCTTGTGTTTACAAGTTCACTAATCCTTGCCCAAGAAAAGCAAGATACGACTGTGGTAAAAAATAAAGTGAAATACGGTTTACGTGTGGGAATAGATTTGTACAACCCCTTACAAACAGCTATTACACCCGAGAAAAAAACCTATGAAATTGTAGCCGATTACCGCATAACTCACAATCTATATGTAGCGGCTGAATTGGGTACAACAGACAACCTTACTAAATTAGATTATATGCAATTTACTACAGAAGGTACTTATATAAAAGCCGGCGTAGATTACAGTACGTATAAAAACTGGAAAGGCATGGATAATCTTATTTATTTTGGCGGTCGTTTAGGGTTTAGTAATTTTAATCACACGCTAAACAGTTACACTATTAACAGCAGGCCTTTTTTTACAGAAACACCCATTACAACTCCTAAGCATTTTGACAATCTTACAGCTAAATGGTTCGAAATTGTCTTTGGTTTGAAAGCCGAAACTTTTAACAATCTCTTTTTAGGATTTAGTTTTCGCAGTAAATTTTTAATTTCGGCAACTGAGCCCGACAACTTTAAAAACCTGTACATCCCTGGCTTTAATCGCGTGTTTTTAAACAATACCGGATTTGGTTTTAATTATACGCTTTCTTATTTAATTCCGCTTAAGAAAAAATAAGACCCCCATGAAAAGGTTTAAAATAATATCTATTATTTCTTTTGGGATTTTATTATTGCTTATTGGTATTGTCTTACAATACACAGCTTATAAAAGTCAGTCTAAAACTCTTGTGCAAGTCGGTTTTATTTTTGAGTTATATGCCTTGGTTTTATATATCATAAACCGTTTTAAAAAATCTAAATAATGGCTAAAAAAAAACTAAGTAGTTTAAGTGATTTGGGTGGGTTTGTTTTTTCTACAAATCCCGAAGCCGATTTT
>CAZGZH010000310.1:0-2909 GCA_964529645.1 uncultured Flavobacteriaceae bacterium | reverse complement strand
TTTGCAATTTATAATTTGGATTGTTTCTGCCAGCCTTTTAATGTTTGTAATTACAAGTGCTCTAGGCGCCGATTTTACAGCACTTTCTAGCAACTCGCCACAACTAACACCCGAAATGACAGCCCAAATGCAAGAATCAGTTTCGGGTAATCTGACTTTGGTTTTGCACGAACTCAAAGATTTTCCGTTTGTAACTTTATTTTTCTCATTTATCTTTTACTTTTTGGGTGGCTATTTAATTTACAGCTCCATTTATGCTGCTATTGGCGCTGCTGTTGATAGTGAAACAGATACACAGCAATTTATGTTACCGGTAATTTTGCCATTAATGGTAGCCATTTATGTAGGATTTTCGGTGATTGAAAACCCACATGGTCCTATTGCTGTAGGCTTTTCAATTTTCCCATTAACGTCACCAATTGTGATGCTTATGCGAATTCCGTTTGGGGTTCCGTGGTGGCAAATAGCAACTTCTATGGTTTTGTTATTAGTTACCTTTTTAGGGGTAGTGTGGTTTGCGGCTAAAATTTACCGTGTGGGAATTTTAATGTACGGCAAAAAACCAAGCTATAAAGAAATGTATAAGTGGTTAAAATATTAATAATTATTAAATAAAGTCCTTCCCTTTGGGAAGGATTTAGGATGGGATGAGCAAAATACTAATCATAGAAGACGAAGCCGCCATTAGGCGTGTGCTTACAAAAATTATTGTCGAGGAAAATAAAACCTATGAAGTAGGCGGAGCTGAGGACGGTCTTGAAGGCATAGAACTCATAAAAAACAACGACTACGATCTTGTTTTATGCGATATTAAAATGCCTAAAATGGACGGGGTAGAAGTGTTAGAAAAGACGCAAAAAATTAAACCCGAAATACCGTTTATTATGATATCGGGGCACGGCGATTTAGATATGGCTGTAGCCACTATGCGTATGGGCGCTTTTGATTATATTTCTAAACCACCCGATTTAAATCGCTTATTAAATGCTATAAGAAATGCCTTAGACAAAAAAGTTTTGCTTGTAGAAAATAAGCGCCTTAAAAAGAAGATAAGTAAGAACTATACCATGATAGGGCAGTCTAAAGCCATCACAAATATTAAAACCATTATAGATAAAGTAGCGCCAACCGATGCCCGTGTCTTAATAACAGGCGCTAACGGTACCGGAAAAGAATTGGTGGCTCATTGGTTACACGAAAAAAGCACACGCTATAAAGCACCTTTGGTTGAGGTAAACTGTGCGGCTATACCATCAGAGCTTATAGAAAGTGAGTTGTTTGGGCATATGAAAGGCTCGTTTACAGGGGCGCATAAAGACCGTTCTGGAAAATTTGAAACAGCCAATGGTGGGACAATCTTTCTAGATGAAATTGGTGATATGAGTCTCTCGGCACAAGCCAAAGTATTACGGGCCTTGCAAGAAAATAAAATAAGTAGGGTAGGCAGCGATAAAGATATAAAAGTAGATGTCCGTTTGATAGCTGCTACAAATAAAGATCTTAAAAAAGAAATAGCCGAAGGGCGTTTTAGAGAAGATTTATATCACAGGATTGGCGTTATTTTAATTAATGTACCTTCGTTAAATGAGCGCTTAGAAGACATTCCGTTGTTAGTGGCGCATTTTTCTAAAAAAATTACAGAAGAACAGGGCATAGCGCCTAAAACTTTTTCAGATAAAGCTATCGAAAAACTCAAATCGTATAATTGGACGGGTAATATTCGCGAATTGCGCAATGTGGTAGAACGCCTTATTATCTTGGGCGGTGATGAGATTTCTGAAGAAGATATACAACTGTATGCCAGTAAATAAAAAAAACAAACCTATGAAAAAGTTAATTTACCTTTTTGTTTTTATGATAACCGCTGTCGTTTTTTCACAAACCGACAAACAAGACTCAATTCAAATTAAAAAGTTTTACAACACTTCCTTACTTAACGGCAAAAGTTACACTTGGTTGACGTATCTCACTAAAGATATTGGCGGACGTTTATCGGGGTCTGCTAATGCCCAAAAGGCTGTAGAATGGGGTAAAAAAGAACTTCAAAAATTAGGACTCAACAAAGTGTGGTTACAACCTGTTATGGTGCCCCATTGGGAACGTGGCGCGAAAGAAGAAGCCTATATTGTAACCAAAAATGGCCGTATTACAGCGCCTATTTGTGCCTTAGGTGGCTCTGTGGCTACAAAGGGTAGAAGCGGTTTGATGGCCGAGGTTATAGAAGTACAAAGTGTAAAAGAAGTCGAAGCTTTGGGTGATAAAGTCCGTGGTAAAATAGTGTTTTACAACCGTCCTATGCAAGCCGATCTCATCCGTACTTTTCGTGCCTATGGTGGCGCAGTGGGGCAACGTTTTAACGGGGCGCGCGTCGCCGGAAAATACGGTGCCGTAGGCGCTATAGTGCGCTCAATGAACTTGCGTTTAGACGATTATCCCCATACAGGTGTTATGAGTTATGGCGACACACCCGACGCTCAAAAAATACCTACTGCCGCTATAAGTACCTTGGCTTCGGAGAGATTACACAAAGAATTACAAACTAATCCACATACGCGTTTTTACTTTAAGCAATCGTGTAAAACTTTACCTGACGCACCTTCGTTTAACGTGATAGGTCAATTGACAGGCAGTACTTTTCCTGATGAATACATCGTTGTAGGTGGACATCTCGATTCTTGGGATTTAGCCGAAGGCGCGCAAGATGACGGAGCGGGTATTGTACAATCTATGGAAGTCTTGCGTTTATTTAAAGAGACAGGCTATAGGCCAAAAAGGAGTATCAGAGTGGTGCTGTTTATGAACGAAGAAAATGGCTCGAAAGGTGGTAAAAAATATGCCGAAATAGCCAAAGAAAAAAAAGAAAACCATATTGTGGCTTTAGAATCTGATGCGGGCGGTTTTACACCCCG
>CAZGZH010000309.1:0-2934 GCA_964529645.1 uncultured Flavobacteriaceae bacterium | reverse complement strand
GAATATGCAAAAACGCGGTGGCGGTATTATAGATATCTTTTTATGCGACAAGACAGCCGACCTTAAAAATTACTATCAACTGCACGTTACTTTTGAAACAGCCGACAGTATGGGTGCTAATTTTATAAACTCTTGCTTAGAACAAATCGCCCAAAGTTTTAAAAAGGACGACATCAAAATAGTGATGAGCATTTTGTCTAATTACGTACCTGCGTGTTTGGTGCATGCCGAAGTCAGTTGCCCCGTAACCGATTTATACAAAGAAGACGCTTTGCATTACGCCCAAAAATTTGTAGAAGCTGTAAATATTGCTCAAGTAGAACCTTACAGAGCCGTAACGCATAACAAAGGGATAATGAATGGTGTAGATGCCGTGGTTATCGCTACGGGTAACGATTTTCGCGCCATAGAAGCAGGCGCTCATGCGTATGCTTCAAGAAGTGGTCAATATAAAAGCCTCAGCTATGCCGAAATTAAAGACGGTATTTTTAAATTTTGGCTAGAACTCCCTTTAGCCGTAGGTACTGTTGGCGGTTTAACAGCTTTACATCCTTTGGCAAAAATATCTTTGGCATTACTTAAAAATCCATCCGCAAAAGAGCTTATGGAAATTATGGCTACAGCCGGATTGGCGCAAAATTTTGCCGCTTTACGGGCTTTGACAACTAAAGGCATTCAGCATGGCCATATGAAAATGCACTTTACAAATATTTTAAATCAGTTAAAGACAAGCCCTTCAGAAAAAGAAACTTTAAAACATTTTTTTAAAGATAAAACAATAACACATCGTGCCGTAAAAGAAGCACTAGAAGATTTAAGAATGTCAAAAAATTAGTGACAATAAACTAATTTTATGCCGATATAAAAACAATTGATACAATTTGCCGTTATCCTTTAAAAAGATAATTATCTTTGATTCACAAAATATAAAATGCGTCAGTTTGCGTGAGCACGTCATAGATGTGACGTATAGAAAACAAGCATTTTAAGTCAGTCAATTTAAAGGCGGATATAAATTAAAATTATTTTAACAATTTAAAACACAAATATTATGGCTTTTACACTTCCAAAATTACCCTACGCTTACAATGCATTAGAACCTTATATTGATGCCCGTACTATGGAAATTCACCATTCAAAACACCATCAAGGTTATACAAATAACCTCAACAATGCTATTGCAGGAACAGATTTAGAAAACAAATCTATTTTAGAAATCCTCAGCGGATTAGATATGAGTAATAAAGCGGTTAGAAATAATGGCGGCGGTTATTACAACCACGATTTATTCTGGAAAGTTATGGCACCTAATGCAGGTGGTACGCCCACAGGCGATTTAGCTGCTGCTATAAACGACGCTTTTGGCTCGTTTGACGCTTTTAAGGATGCCTTTTCTAAAGCAGCTGCCACACAATTTGGTTCTGGCTGGGCTTGGCTAAATGTACATAAAGGCGGTAAAGTTGACGTGTGTTCAACACCCAATCAAGACAATCCACTTATGCCGGGTGTAGATTGTCAAGGCACACCCATTTTAGGCCTTGACGTGTGGGAACATGCCTATTATTTGAACTATCAAAACCGCAGACCCGATTATATCAATGCGTTTTTTAACGTCATTAATTGGGCAGAAGTAACAGCGCGTTACGAAGCAGGGAAATAAGGTTAACACATAAAATTTGCACAAAAGCTGTTTAGTTATAAAAGCCCTTCGACTTCGCTCAGGGTGACATTTTATAACTAAACAGCTTTTTATTTAATATGAACACACGCACATTTGCCTTACTCGCCGCCTTAGTGGCTGCCCTTATTTATGGGCTCACCTTTACGGTAGCTAAACACGTAATGCCTGTTTATATAAAACCTTATGGCTTTATTGTGTTGCGGGTTTTTGGCGCGACATTGTTATTTTGGTTTTCGGGACTCTTTATCAAAAAAGAAAAGATTGATAAAGCCGATTATGGGCGTATTTTTTTAGCGGCTGTATTTGGCGTGGGTCTCAATATGCTCACCTTTTTTAAAGGATTGTCTTACACCACGCCTATAAATGCTTCTGTGGTAATGGTAATGGTTCCCATTATTGTGTTGAGTTTATCGGCCATTCTTTTAAAAGAACACTTAGCTAAATACCGCATTGTTGGTATTTTTGTAGGTTTAGCAGGTGCCGTCTATCTTATAGCTTATGGTAATGGTTTACAACTGAATAATGCACGTATCCAATGGGGAAATTTCTTGGTGTTTATCAACGCTTTTTCGTATAGTTTGTATTTGATTTTGGTAAAAAAACTCACCTCAAAATACCATCCTGTAACCTTTGCAAAATGGTTGTATTTAATTGGGTTTTTTATGGTGTTGCCCTTTGGATTTAAAGAAGTACAAGAGATATCTTGGCAACTTATGCCGACTAACATTTTTTTTAAAATGTTGTTTGTTGTGGTTTTTGCCACTTTTGTAACCTATCTGTTTAATCTTTTGGCTGTACGCAAACTCAAACCGACTACGGTAAGTGTGTTTATTTACTTACAACCTTTTATTGCCACGGTTTTTGCCCTTATTATGAAAAGTGACACTTTAAACATTCATAAAATAGCCGCCAGTGCTTTGATTTTTACAGGTGTTTATTTGGTGAGTAAAAAGCCTAAAGAATAAATTAAAATCTGTGGTATTGTTTACTTTTGTAATGAATCTCAATAAACTTAAAAGACCTAACAGATTTCTAAAACCTATTAGGTCTTAAATTTGCAAAATAGGCACGGATTACAAATCCGCGCAATCGGGTAAAAAATAGGTTCAAAAATATGTAAGAGCAGAAATACCAAGTAAAATTAGTACATATTTAATCTATCATAGTTAGCTTTTTAAATAACTAATAGCCACCAAAAATACCCAGTTTAAAATCATCCCAATTTTCCACTATTATATAAAAAAGAAATATAA
>CAZGZH010000308.1:0-2939 GCA_964529645.1 uncultured Flavobacteriaceae bacterium | reverse complement strand
TTATCGTCTTGTTTTAGTTTAAGATAGCTCACCAAATTAGACATAAAAAAGCGGGCTTCTTTATAATCGCGTTTGTTGTATAATAAGTGGTAATAAGGCGTGTTAAACCAAGATTTAAACCATTTAGAAGTTGTTGTCATAATTACAATAAAGTTACGCAAAGTTAAGAATAAACTTAAGTATGTGCTCTAAAAATTTTATATCAAAAAAGACTACTTTTGTTGCATAATTTTTAGAAATGGCAGACAATTTTAAAATGGTAGCCACAACCCTGTTTGGGTTGGAAGATATTTTGGCTAAAGAACTCCTAAGGCTAGGAGCTCAAAAAATACAAAAACAAGTAAGAAGCGTCTCTTTTTATGGCGATGACGGTTTTATGTATAAAGCCAATTTGGCTTTGCACACTGCCATTAGAATTTTAAAATCTCTTAAAACATTTAAGGTTTATAACGAAACAGATTTATACAACAGTATTAAATCTATTGAATGGGATAAATATTTAGACGTCGACAATACCTTTGCCATAAATGCTGTGGTAAATTCAGACGATTTTACTACAAACTCACATTATATCGCCCTTAAAAGTAAAGATGCTGTTGCCGATTATTTTAGAGAAAAATACGGCAAAAGACCCAATGTGGATTTAGATCATCCACATCTAAAGCTCAATGTGCACATCCATAAAAATACCTGTAATGTTTATTTAGACAGTTCTGGGATGTCATTACACAAACGTGGTTACAGAAGTGCTACCAATATTGCCCCCATAAACGAAGTTTTAGCGGCCGGATTGCTGCTTTTAGCAGGATATGACGGCACAACACATTTAATAGATCCTATGTGCGGAAGTGGTACTATTTTAATTGAAGCCGCTATGATTGCCAATAATATTCCGCCTAACATTAACCGTAAAGAATTTGGATTCGAAAATTGGAAAGATTTTGACGAGCCTTTATATGATAAAATTTACGAAGCACTCTTAAAAAGAGTAACTTCAAACAGCCTACAAATTATAGGTATAGACAAAGCACCATCGGCTATAATGAAAGCCGAAGATAATATAAAAAATGCCAACTTAGAGGAGTTTATAAAAATAGAAAAAGGCGATTTCTTTACTTCAGAAAAAGAAGTAAGAGGGCCAGCTATACTGGTTTTTAACCCACCTTATGGCGAACGCTTGGCTATTGATGCCGAAGGATTTTATAAAAAAATAGGCGATACCTTAAAACAATCTTATAAAAACACCAAAGCATGGCTTATAACATCAGATTTAGAAGCTTTAAAACATGTGGGATTGCGTACTTCACGTCGTATTCCTATGAAAAATGGTAATTTAGATTGTCGTTATGTATGCTACGATATTTACGAAGGCTCTAAAAAAGCCAAAAAGAATTCGTAATTATTTTGTAACATTGTGCTAAAGTCCTTTTAATAATGCTTTCCATTAAATCCATTCTTTTTATATGTTTTACAGTGTTTACAACAGCTTGTAATGAGGCTCCTCAGCAGGTTAAGTATTCAGAAAACCAGCTTATAGGTAAGGAACATCCACAACTTTATGGCATGGGTTTTAAATTGCAAAAACAAGCCTTTGACGCTTTTGTAAAAATGCGAAAAGCGGCTTTAAAAGACGGTATAAAAATAAAAGTAGTGTCGAGTTTTAGGAGTTACGAGCATCAAAACCGTATATGGAAAAACAAGTATTTGCACTACACAAAAAAAGGTTTAACACCCCAACAAGCCATTGCCAAAATAATTGAATATTCAACCATTCCGGGGACGTCACGCCATCATTGGGCTACAGATATAGATGTTATAGATGGGGCTGTTAAAAAGCCTTTAGACGATGTTTTACAGGCTAAATATTTTACAACAGACGCTGTTTATGAACCCCTTAAAAAATGGCTAGACAAAAATGCAAATACTTATGGGTTTTATTTGGTCTATACCGATGAGCCTAGCAGAAAAGGCTTTAAATACGAACCCTGGCATTACAGTTATGCACCTATATCTAAACCTATGTTGCAAGCTTATTTAAAACTAGATTTAGTGTCAATCCTGCGTAAAAACAAACTGATAGGTAGTGACTATTTTACGAATGAATTTATTAGCAGCTATAAAAAAGAGCATGTTTTGGGTATTAATAAGAAATTGAATCTGATTACTGAATAACTAAAGCAGTAACTTGGTAATCATAAGTTTATATCTTTTTAAATAGAGCATTAGATGCGCTGATTCTAACGCGGGGTAGCTTTACAGCAAAAAACCTACTGCTTTTGCAGTAGGTTTTTGATGTAGCGAGATCGAGAATTGAACTCGAGACCTCCGGGTTATGAATCCGACGCTCTAACCAACTGAGCTACCTCGCCAAATATAGTTGATTTTAAAGCGTGCAAATATAGTAACAAATTTGGTGGCTTCAAATATTAAAAACCAAAATTATTTAAAGAAATATATTTTTTTTAAAATAATTTAATACATATATTGTCAAACTTTAAAATGAATATCAAAAATGAACGATAAAATAAAGTTTGAATTAGAGTTTCCACTTCATGCTTCCCCCAGTTTTATATATCAGTACCTTTCTACACCAGATGGATTGGGAGAGTGGTTTGCCGATAATGTCAATTCGCGTAGTGAGATTTTTACATTTATTTGGGATGATACCGAAGAGCAAGCTGAAATGTTAAAAACTAAAAATAGCAATGCTGTAAGGTACAGATGGGTTGAAAATGATGACGACTCTTACTTTGAATTTGATATTCAGGTTGATGCTATTACAAAAGATGTATCGTTAATTGTAACCGATTTTGCTGAGGAAGACGAATTAGAAGAATCTAAGATGTTTTGGGAAAATCAGATAGCCCAATTAAAACACGTTATTGGCGCTTAGTTTAAAGAAGGATCTTCGGGCGCATTGGCCCATATTTGATATTCAC
>CAZGZH010000307.1:0-2948 GCA_964529645.1 uncultured Flavobacteriaceae bacterium | reverse complement strand
TAAAAACATGTCTGCTGGAGTTAAGAAAGAACAATTCAAAAGATTATTTGATTATGCAAAGAGAATAAGTAAAGCACCAGAATTGTTCCTAGAAGATACTTCTGCAACTTTTACAAAAGAATTTTGGACAGTTAGATCGAATGAATGTGATGGAAGAGAAGAATACTCCACACCAGATATCTACTTAAACAGAAGAGAAAATAGGGCATTAAAAAATTTTATTAGAAAAGCTAAACCTCGAAGAATCCTTGACATGGGTTGTGGGAACGGGTGGAGTACTATACAAGTCATGCCAGGCTCACAGCATGAAATATGTGGGATAGATTTTAATGAAGAAGCTATTGCTTATGCTAGAGAGTTGGTTGCAACAAATCAGCTTGAAGGCTTTTCTTTTGATGTTGGAAATTTAGAAAAACTAGATTTTGGGGATAGTTATTTTGATATGATTTATTCAAAACGTGCATTAAGTAATCTGTCGAGTGCAAGAAGACAACAAACAGCAATATCTGAATGTGCGAGAACCCTTAGACAAGGAGGTTTCTTCTACCTTCAGGATTTATTTTTGGAAGGGTACCAAAATTTGAATAAATTGAGAAAGAAATTTAATTTACCTGAAATAAAAAAACCTAGGCATGCAAATTTATTAGAAGATACAGCACTAAGAGAAATGACTGGAGAATTTTTTGACTTAATAGATGTAGAAGATAATACAACTCCATACTACTTAGTTTCTAGAATAATATATCCTTCTTTAATAAACGTAACTGGAGGTGAGATAAAAAAATCTTCTATGATAAACCTATTTGGATCTTATCTTCCCTCAATGGGTAATTTGGAAGTAAATAAAAGATATGTATTTAAAAGAAAATGAAAAACAAAGTAATAACGATAGGTTTTGATGGTTTGCATAGATCTGGTAAAGGAACTCAAATTAGAATGCTTTCTGAATATTTGGCTGTGAATGATATGGTCTCACTAGTTGTGAGAGGGGACGGATCAAGAGCAGGAATGGGACTAGCACCATATGATTTTCCTTCTAGGTGGTGGAAGAAGAATTTATCCTATTTTAAACGGGAAGCGCATTCCCCGGGGGAAAAGAAACTTAAGGCCGATTTAAAATATCAAAGGCTTAGTAGGGAAGATAGAGCAATAAAAAATAGAGTGTTACCCAACATGATTAATGAAAGCAATCAGAATCTTGGATGGATGTTAATGGATAGAACATTTATATCAAGATACTTTTTTTGCAAACAAATAGATCCTTTAATAAATTTAGAAGAAGCTCTGACTGTATATTGTCATGGGGGAAGAAAAGTAGAAACTGTAATTCCAGACATGACGTTTGTCTTAAAAGCTCCTGCTGATACTTTAATTGGGAGAATATCTCGTGAAGAGTGTAATCTAGAAAAATACGCATTTAAAACAAAAATGATTAATACATATTATAGTCTGTTTACAGAAACATTGGATGAATTAAAAGGAAGAAGAGATATTTATATTATGAATGCGTTAAGAACTCCAGAAGAAATTCATAAAGAGATTGTAGAACAATGTGGAGGTTTAATTGAGAAAAATGAGTAAAAAGATGATAATGTTTGATTTAGATGGAACATTGTATCCATATAAAGGGAATTCATTTAGAGACACATCTCTATATGAAGATTTAAAACAGCGATCCCTTGAATTTATTACAAAAAAATTAAACATTGGAATTGAAGAGGCTGCTAAAAAGTACGATTTTGTTGCGAAAAAATATAATTTTATCATTAGCAATGGATTTGAAAAAGAGTATGGTCTTAATAGAACAGAATATCTTAACTTTGCATGGAATATGGATCCTACTCCACATATAGAAAAAGATGTAAGATTGATCTCTATGCTAGAAGAATTGTCTAGAACCCATGACCTCTTTATTCTTAGTGATGCCCCAAGCATATGGATTAATAAACTTTTGGAGTTTTTTGAAGTTGGAGATTATTTTAAAGGCATATTCAGTGGAGGGGATAATAATGTGAGAAAGAAAAGTGGTTTATATCGTCATGCATTGCAAACTCTAAATGCTGATCCTAAAAATGTTCTTATGGTGGGAGATGAATACTTAGTGGATGTAGCTATTCCAAAAAAATTGGGGATTGCTACTTGTTTTGTTGGAGATGCAGAGAGTGACGAATCTGATTACAAGATTGGAGATATACTAAGATTAAGAGAAATTTTATGATCTTTTTGTTTCGCTCCACTTCTTAATGGCCATTTCTTTGATATGGTTGCCAAATTTTCTCCAATTACAATGTTTTAAAAAATCTTTAGGATCGATAAATAATCTTTCATTAACTACTCCAATTGCAGGATCTTGTGTTTGAGGATTAATCTTATCAACTTCTGCGACATATCTTAAAAGAAATTCAGTTTTTTTATCTTTATCAAGTTTAGTTGCCTTAATATAACCTAGAGGATTAATATTTTTAACTGTAATGTCTGCTTCTTCTAAAGTTTCCCTAATTAAAGTCTCTTCTGGATTTTCATTAGCAGAATCGGGTTTGCCGCCCGGCAATCTCCATGTTGATGCAGGATTAACAATAACTAATTTTCCTTCTTTACTAAATATGAATACATATACTTGTCTAATAGATGGAAGATTATCAAAATTTGTATCTTCAATCCATTCTAATTCATATTCACTTCCATCTTGTTTCCTTATCCTATCTTTCATATAAAATAAATAAAATGTGAATTTATAATTATATGGATTATTTTTTAGATACAATCATCCCTGAATAAAATCTCTGATTTTGTGAAGCTATCTGTTTTCTTGAAAAGAAAACCTGCGAGTCTGTCTTTTGGAGGAATATTATTTCTAAATAAATTCCAAAACTTTCAGTTTTGACTATCTGTCACGAAGTGACTAAGCGCGTGCCCGTTTTAAAACTCAAACTCAATTAGACATAACA
>CAZGZH010000306.1:0-2970 GCA_964529645.1 uncultured Flavobacteriaceae bacterium | reverse complement strand
ATAAAATCAGGTCTTTCAACCTTTCATCTATGGAATCCATTAATATCACAAACTTAATATTACCTTGGTCTATATTACGCTTGAGTGAATCAAGTAAAACTTCAACTTGATCATTATCTATTTGATAAAACTCTTGCAACTTTTCCTGAAAGGATAAATTGAATCTTTGTTGTGTTTCACTATTCAATGTATTTACAAACTCATGAAAATTATTCAGGTACTTCCAAAGAGCAGCGCCATAATCCAAGGCTTGAGCAACAACAGTTCTTTTATCAGGGTTTTTATAAAGTTTGGTTTCAATTATATAAATGTCACCATCTTTATCTACTGCTAAAGCATCAATTGGTCCGGCATTAGTTGCAAACTCTCTTTTGACTACAAATAGTTTTTTATCTGCTTTCAATTCGTAAATAGGGATAGATTCTGGATTCTGGTTGATATATTCCTGTACATCGCTTTCTTTGGCAAAGTTAGACTTGTCTATTCTTTTGGCATTTTGACCATTTTTTGAAATAATTATTGTCATGTCTCTGGTGGGTTTTAATATTTAATGCAAAAGGTTGAAAAATAATAAAAACTCATTTTCATTGAACAGACCAAAAAAATTATTAAAGGTTGGTCTACCTAATTTTCAAGGTTATTCTACCTCTATTTTGACCTTTCGTCCACTATTCTGATTGAATAAAATTATTAAGGGTTGTGCTATTGATTGATATCAAAAGGCACAGTTATCAACCATTCAAGCCATTGGATATTCAATAACCAAAAGCATATTATCACAAATAGGACAGGATACATCCATACAAAAATGACTATCAGTATTGATATTATCACTATCTTTTGCACTACCTTGCCAATCACAAATTGGACACCTTAGTATATCATTTTCATTGTAATCACTATATTTGATAATATCTGCCGGATATTCTGACATAAAATACACCGCCTCTATCATCTGCAATCCTTTAGCTAAGAAAATTAATTCGTCTTTTAAGGGATTTTCCCTCCAACTGCTAATAATCACATTTATAGTTTTTAAATAATTTTTTATTATATCAATTTTTGGAGCATTGAATCTGAGAAAAATTTTACTACCATCTGTTTTATAATCATCAAGTATTTCAGATAAATTACTAACTAAATCTGCTGATTTTACTAATAATGAACTATGTGACATAGACTTGATATGCTCTATAGCTTGTGCTTTTCTTTCTTGCCAAGATAATTCTTTATTTTGCTCTGTAACATCTAATACCATTTGAGCTACCTCACCACCAAATTCATCCTTTAGCATATTTACAGTAACTTTTTTCTCAGGAATACTATCCTCAATAACATCATGCAAAATTCCCGAACAAATAATATCAATATCACCAGAAACATTAGACAATATAAGTCCGACAGTCAATGGGTGTGTTATATATGCTATATCTTTACCTTTTCGTTTTTGTTTATAATCTATTTCATGAGTTTGGATAGCGAATTTAATTGATTTTTGTAGTAATATTGTTGTATTATTCATATTTTTTTATTAATTAGTTATTTAAAAATTTTATAATAATTCACCTCATTTCTAGGTTAAAAAACAAAACAAAAAGCGGCTAAGAAATTTAATCCAGCAAAATACTGAATGAAATCTCCCAACCGCTTAAAATAAGCTGTTAGTCATTTATTGCATAAGGTTCGCCACAGATTTCCCAGCTTACCCATCAGTTTTGAATGACTGAAACAATAAAAGTTTTATTATTTTGTCCTTAACAATTTTATATTAACATACTTTTTGATAAAAATCAAATAATTATGAATTACCATGTCAGTATAAGTCTTCTCGCAATGACGTTGTAATAGCACCACTAAAAAAAACACTATAAATATTGACTAAAGCATAATAATTCGTTATACTATTTTTGCCTAGATTGAAGGCTTTTTTATTTATATTTTTCGGGAATCGTCTAATGGTAGGACACCAGGTTTTGGTCCTGGCGATCGGGGTTCGAGTCCCTGTTCCCGAGCCATCAACATTTTTTATCGAGCAACCGAGAGGCTTGAGAATCTCAAGACCTTTTGGTACTAGACCGAGATTGAAATATTGAATACAAAAACATGGAATTGATCCATGTTTTTGTATTTTATGAAGTTAGTTCTAATTTACGATCTGCTAATGTTAGTTTGCTTCTTAAGCAAGATAGTAGTTCTCGTTTCTCTATAATATTTCCATTTGTTAAAATATATTTTGCATACTTCTTCATGTCAGTCTCTTTACTTAATTCTGGTTTTTCTTCGTTCATACCAAATACTCCTTGTCTAAATTTATAGTATCTTTCGACCTCATTTTCTAGTTTTTGTTTAATGCCTAATTTATCTAAGCTAATAGTATCTATAATTTCCAGTATTTGTTTAATAAGTTCTTCTTCTCGTATATATTTACCAGAGCATTTTTTATCTCTTGATCTGGTACAGCCATAATATATATACTTTTTCTTTGTTCCATCTTTTCTATACTTATATTTTTCTTGTGCTGTTATGCCTGATCCACATTTTCTACATTGTATTAGTTTAGTGAAGGCGAATTCTTTACTGCCATAATTAAATTCTCTTTGGATAGTTAACTTTTTTTGGACTTTATTAAATAATTCTTTAGAAACTAGAGGAGTGTGTTGAGCAGTGTACCAATTGCCACTACCATGAGGATATTCAAACACACCGTAATAGAAGGTGTTTTTTAGAATGATATAGATATTACTTAAAGATAAATGTTTTCCATTTTTTGTTTTGAAGTTAATATCATTTTTAAGCCAGAAAAATACTTTTCTACCGCTCCAGCCTTCATTAGCAACTTTTTCATACATTTGTTTAATAACATGTCCGCGCTCTGGATCTACTATTACGTGACATTTTCTATCAGTGCGTTTTTCATTTAGATAACCAGTTGGCGCTATTCCTGGTCGTAACCCCATTTCACATCTTGCC
>CAZGZH010000305.1:0-2975 GCA_964529645.1 uncultured Flavobacteriaceae bacterium | reverse complement strand
ATGGGCGTCGCTTTAGCCAATACAGCCCTAAATTTAGGCGCTCAAGTAACTTTAGTTATGGGGCCATCAGCAATTTCTACTTCAAAGGACGTCAATAGAATTGATGTTGTTTGTGCCGATGATATGTTTGACGCCACCACTTCTCATTTTGCTGAAGCCGATATTGCAATTTTAGCAGCGGCTGTAGCCGATTATAAACCTGCTGCAAAGGCTAATGAGAAAATAAAGAAGAAAGACGCTGCCTTAAACATTGATTTAATACCTACTAAAGATATTTTAGCTTATTTAGGTGAGCACAAAGAAAAACAGTTCTTGGTAGGCTTTGCCCTTGAAACAAATGACGAATTGGCACATGCAACCGATAAATTAAAACGTAAAAACCTCGATTTAATCGTTTTAAATTCTTTAAAAGACAAAGGGGCAGGCTTTAAAAGCAACACCAATAAAATAACAATTATTGATGCCAATACTAATACCAAAAGCTTTCCGTTAAAGAATAAAGAATTGGTAGCCGAAGATATTTTTAAAGAGATTTTATCAAAAATTAATGCGTAAAATAATCTTATTTACTGTTTTATTTATAAGTAGCTTAAGCTTAATGGCGCAAGAGTTAAACTGCTCAGTTACTGTTAATTCAGATAAAATTAGAGGCTCAAACAAAACAGTTTTTAAAACCCTTCAAAACAGTATTTCAGAATATTTAAACACCACTCGTTGGACAAATAAGGATATTAAACCTTTCGAAAAAATTAAATGTGCTATCAGTATTTTTATTTTAGACCAACCCCAACCCAATCAATTTAAAGGGAATATTCAAATTCAAGTGAATCGTCCTGTTTACAAATCCAATTACCAAACAACTATCTTTAATTTTAAAGACGATAATTTATCCTTTTCATATAAAGAATTCGATCCCTTTTTCTATAACGAAAACAGTTTCGATAACAATTTGGTATCTATTTTAACTTTTTACGCCTATACAATTTTAGGGATTGATGCCGATTCTTTTGCGCCGAATGGCGGCGAAGTATTTTATAAACAAGCCGAAAATGTGGTTAATCAAGCACAACAAAGCGGCTATGTGGGATGGGGTAAAATAGACGGTAACGGGACGCGTTACGAATTGAATGAAAATATTTTATCGCCCGTTTATGCCGATTTTAGAAAGGCAGTTTATCAGTACCACAGAGAAGGTTTAGACATTATGTCAACCAATGCAGAAGTAGCTAAAAAAGCTATTGCCAATGCCGTAATTAGACTTCAAAAAATTTACGACGCGCGTCCAAATGCTTTTTTATTGCGTGTTTTTACTGATGCCAAAGCCGATGAAATTGTATCTATTTTTTCAGGTGGGCCAACCTTTGATGTGGCCGAATTAAGAAGTGTTTTGTTGAAAATTTCGCCTTCAAACAATTCCAAATGGAAGAATTTGAGTAATTAAGTTGACTTATAAGTCTATTTATTGCTTATTTCTTTAACTAATTGCTATTTTTACAAAGACTAAATTATAATTTTTGTTAGCTTCTTTATCCATACAAAACTACATATTAATAGACCATCTTAAAATAGATTTTAAAGAGGGGCTGTCTATTATTACAGGAGAAACAGGTGCCGGAAAATCCATTCTTTTAGGAGCACTAGGTTTGGTTTTAGGCGAACGTGCCGATTTATCAGCTATACACAATACCGATAAAAAATGTATAATAGAAGCTATTTTTAATATTGAAAAGTACAATTTAACACCTTTTTTTGAAGCAAACAATTTAGATTACGAAGCCGAATCTATTTTGCGAAGAGAAATATTACCCAGTGGTAAATCGCGCGCTTTTTTAAACGACACACCCGTTACGCTAAATGTCTTGCAAAGTTTGAGCAATTATTTAATTGATATTCATGCACAGCATGAAACAGCTAAACTGAGTCAGTTAGAATACCAGTTTCAAATTGTGGATGTTTTAGCACACACTTCAGAATCGTTAGAACAATACAAACAAAAATTACACCAACTTAGGCTCAAAGAAAAAGAGTTGTCACAATTAATAGACGATAAAAATAAAAGCCTTATAAATCAAGATTACGATAATTTTATTTATGATGAATTGACTAAAGCCCATTTAGTTGAAGAGGAGTTGTCAATCCTCGAAAGTGCTTTAGAAAAACTGGAAAATATAGACAGTATCAGTCAGGCTACAAATACGGCAATAAGCACAGCAGAAACACCCGAAATAGGCATTGCAGATTTGTTAAACAGTTATGTAGCATCATTAAAAACAATCGCCAAATTTGATGCCAATTTTTATTCTTTAGCCGTAAGAATTGAAAGCCTGAAAATAGAATTTGACGATATCTATCAAGAACTTTTAGATTATAGAGAAAAAATAGATTTAGACCCCAAAGCATTGCAATTAAAACAAGAACGGTTTAATTTTTTGAATACGCTTTTACAAAAACACCGTGTGGCGACTATAGCCGAATTGGTAGTTAAAAGAGACCAATTAGAACGTAAAATAGCCCTTGTAAATAACGCTGATGCTGTTATTTTAGAAGTCGAAAATCAGATAAAAACACGCAAAGAAATTTTATTAAAATTAGGCGATACAATTCACAAAAAGCGTCAAATAATTCTACCCGATTTACAAGAAAAGTTAGAAAATCTTTTGGCTAAATTAGGCATGCCACACGCACAGTTTGATATTGTCATCACCAAAACAAATCAGTTATTTAATAACGGCATAGATAATTTAGATTTTCTGTTTAAAGCCAATAAAGGAGGTGCTTTTGGAAAAATTTCTAAAGTTGCTTCGGGTGGCGAACGTTCTAGAATTATGTTGGCTATTAAAGCCATTTTATCACAATACAGCCAATTGCCAACTATAATTTTCGATGAAATTGATTCCGGTATATCATGCGAAGTAACTAAAGCTGTGGCTGCAATCTTACAAAAGATGTCAAATAATATGCAGGTTTTAGCCATT
>CAZGZH010000304.1:0-2986 GCA_964529645.1 uncultured Flavobacteriaceae bacterium | reverse complement strand
AAATAAGGTTGATTTACCTTCAGCAGAGATAGAGAGAGTAACTTTGGAAATTATGGAGCTTTGCAATTGTGAAGAAAGTGAAATTATTATGGTTTCTGCAAAAACAGGCAAAAATGTTGAAGCAGTTCTAGAAGCTGTGATTGATCGTATTCCTGCTCCAGGAGGAGATGATAACAAAGATTCAAGATCTTTGTTAATAACCTCTCATTTTGATTCTCATAAAGGAGCTGTAGCTCTAATTAGAGTTATCGATGGAGTTGTTAAAAAAGAAAAAATGGGTTTTACACAATCTAAAGTATCTTTTTTGCCCATCGATTTAGGAGTTTTTATTCCTGGCACGAAGTCAAAAAAAGAATTAAAAGCTGGTGAAGTTGGTTATGTTGCCACGGGTTTAAAAGACATTAAGTCTTTAAAAATTGGTGATACTATGACAACTTTTAATAAAAGAGAAAGTGTTGTACCACTCCATGGTTATAAAGAGCCAACACCAATGGTTTATATGGAAATTTATCCTACCGACTCCGCTGACTTTACTTTATTACAAGATGCAATGGAGAAGTTGTCTTTGCGAGATGCTGCTTTAAAATTTTCTGGAGCAAGTTCTCAAGCCTTGGGAAGTGGTTTAAGAGTTGGTTTTTTAGGGATTTTGCATGCAGAAATTGTAGTAGAAAGATTAAAGCGCGAGTTTGATTTAGAGTTGATAGCTACTATTCCATCAGTTACCTATGAGGTAACTACTGTTCAAGATGAAGAGTTATTAGTTAGAACTCCAGCCGATATGCCTGACCCATCAATAATAAAAGAAATTAAAGAGCCGATAGCTAGAGTCAATATTTTAGCTCCAACAAATCAAATGAGCGATATAATTAATCTTTGTAGAGACAGAAGAGGAAGTTTTGTAAAAAGTGTTCATGTAGGAAGCAGAGTTAATATCGAGTGTATTGTTCCACTTGCAGAATTAATTACTGATTTTCATGATGTTTTAAAGTCGCTTACTTCTGGGTACGCTTCAATGGAATATAAATTAATTAAATTTGAACCTGTGGATGCTGTAAAAGTTACAATCTTACTTAACAAAGAAGAAGTTGAAGCTTTAAGTTTTATGACAGTAAGAGATAGAGCTTCTCAACAAGCTAAAAAAGTTGTAAAAAAATTAAAGGATGTAATTCCTAGACAAATGTTTGAACTTCCGGTTCAAGCAGCGATTGGTGGCAGTGTTATAGCTCGTGAAACTATTAAAGCTTTTAGAAAAGATGTAACTGCTAAGTTATATGGTGGTGATGTTACCAGACGTAAAAAACTGTTATCAAAGCAGGCAAAAGGTAAAAAAAGAATGAAACAATTTGGTAAAGTTGAACTTAATCAAGAGACTTTTATGGCAGTGTTAAAAAGATAATTTTTACAGTACATTAAGTGTATATATGAAAATTGTATTAGGTTTGGTGGGTCCAATTGCTAGCGGTAAGGGTACTATATCCAGGTTTCTTAAATCTCAAGGTTTTAAATATTTTTCATTGTCCGATGTGGTAAGAGCAGAGGCTAAATTTAGAGGTTTGGAAATAAATAGGGAAAATTTGCAAAATGTTGGCAATGACTTAAGAGACAGTCATGGTGGCTCTGTATTGGTAGATAGAATTATTGATAAAATAAATCAGTATGATCGCGTGGTTATTGATGGAGTAAGAAATCCTCAAGAAATAGCTTCAATTAAAAATAATTTTAATGGAAAAATAGTTCATGTGTCGGCATATAAGAATCGAAGATTAGATAGATATTTAAAAAGAGCAGAAAATAGAGGCGAAGGAGTAGCCAACATGTCTAAATTTAAACGAGAAGATGCCAGAGATTTAGGTGAGGGTGAAACAGGTAATGGGCAGCAAGTTGCAGAATGTTTAATGTTGGCAGATTTTAAACTTATAAATAATTCATCATTAAAGCAATTTTATTCAGATTGCCAAAAGATGTTGGACAATTTTTTTTGTGAATCACAAGAAAAAAATTATCAAGAAGTCGTTTCAACGACCAAATATCATTCAATATAAAAATGTTTATAGTTATCAAAAAAATACAAAACTTCATTAAACTAAAATTTGATAAATTCATTGAATTTATTGCTCTTCACTTTGTTTTTATATTTGGAATTGGAATAACTTGGTTTTTTGCAAAACTTTTTTCAAAAAAATTTCTCACCAAAAATTGTCATACCACAAGTTGGGAAAAATATTTGCCAAATAAAAACCCTATTAAAATGTATTAGGAATAGCAATATGATTATCTTGGGTATTTCTTGTTATTATCACGATAGCGCAGCTTGTATTATTAAAGACGGAAAAATCATCGCCGCAGCCGCTGAAGAAAGATTCACTCGTATTAAGCATGATAATAATTTTCCAACAAAAGCAATTGAATTTTGCTTAGATAGTTTAAAAATATCCGCTAATGAAGTTGATATTGTTTCTTTTTATGAAAAACCACTTATTAAATTTGAAAGAATTATCTCTCAACATTTGGATAATTTTCCTAAAAATTATAATCAATTTATCAAAACTATTGGGCCATGGTTTGGTTCTAGATTGCAAATAAAAAAAACTCTAGAAGAAGAAATTAATTATTTTGGAGACGTTAATTTTATTGATCACCATCTTTCTCATGCAGCTAGCGCTTTCTATCTTGCTCCATTCGAAAAAACAGCCATTGTTACTATTGATGGAGTTGGCGAATGGTCTACTACTGCGATTGGCTCTGGATTAGGAAAAAAAATAGAGATAGATAAAGAAATTTATTTTCCTCACTCTTTAGGATTATTTTATAGCACTCTGACCACTTATTTAGGATTTAGTGCAAACAACAGCGAGTACAAAGTTATGGGTCTTGCCGCTTATGGAGATCCAAAACCTTTCAAAAAACATTTTGATAAAATTGTTAAAGTTTTTCCTGATGGAAGTTTTAAGCTAAATATGGATTATTTTGATTTTGATTGGGCTAA
>CAZGZH010000303.1:0-2993 GCA_964529645.1 uncultured Flavobacteriaceae bacterium | reverse complement strand
AGTACAGACAAGAAAAAGAATTTGCAACAGAAGTTGCCAATGGTAAAAAAGAAGTAGAAGCTTATAAAAAAGCCCATCCCGAATTATTTAAAGTAAATGTTACTTTATTTACCGATGCCGATAATTTGGCAGCTGGTAAAACAATTTTCGAAACAAACTGTGTTGCTTGCCATATGGCAGATGGCGGTGGGGGTATTGGCCCCAACCTTACAGATGACCATTGGATTTTAGGGGGCGGCATAGATAAAATATATCATACCATATCAGAAGGAGGACGTCCCGGAAAAGGGATGATTGCTTGGAAAGTAGCCTTAAAACCTTTACAAAGACAGCAAGTAGCTAGCTTTATAATAGCGTTGCAAGGTACTAAACCAGCCAATCCTAAAGCGTCTGAAGGCGATATAGTATGGACAAAACAGTAGTGTATTTTCGTCCTGAAAATGCGCTAATGTGTTTTTGATTTTTTTAGTTAGTAGTAGGAAAGGCTACCATAAGGTTTTGTGATTTAAGTGTCACAGCAAATTAATAATCTGTTGTACATTTGTAACCAAAATTTTGGGTAGCCTTTTTTTAATTAAAATTTCTCATGACAAATCAAGATAAAGAAATATTTAGAGACTCTATCGGTACAATAAGAGAAGATGGTGGGCGTAATTTTTTGCATCCCAAAAAACCAAAAGGCCTCTTTTATAAGTATCGCAGTATAGTTAGTTGGCTATTATTGGCTATTTTAGTTAGTGCCCCATTTATAAAAATAAATGGCAATCAGTTTCTACTTTTTAATGTTTTAAAAGGTAAATACAATATTTTTGGACAACCCTTTTGGCCGCAAGATTTTTATCTTTTGGTTCTGTCAATACTTATAGGCGTTGTTTTTATTATTTTATTTACTGTTATTTTTGGTCGTATTTTTTGTGGCTGGATGTGTCCGCAGACTATCTTTCTAGAAATGGTATTCCGTAAAATAGAATACCTTATAGAAGGCGATAGAAGTAAACAAATTAAATTATCTAAACAAGTATGGGATCTTGAAAAAATTTTAAAAAAAGGAATCAAATGGCTGATATTCTTTATTTTATCTTTCGGAATTGCCAATGTGTTTTTAGCCTATTTTATTGGAAGTGATGTCTTGCTAAAATATATTTTTGAAGGACCCGCTAACCACGTAGATACGCTTGTTAAACTAGGTGTATTTTCATTGGTTTTCTTTTTTGTATTTTCTTGGTTTAGAGAGCAGGTATGTATAATAGCTTGTCCTTATGGACGGTTACAAGGTGTTTTGTTAGATAACAATTCGGTTGTTGTAGCCTACGATTATAAACGAGGTGAAAGCAGTGGAGGGCGTTCTAAAATTCGCAAAGGCGAAGATAGAGAAGCCAAAGGCTTTGGCGATTGTATAGATTGTAAGCAATGTGTACAAGTATGTCCTACAGGTATTGATATTCGTAACGGTACACAGCTTGAATGTGTCAATTGTACAGCCTGTATTGATGCTTGCGATGCTATGATGGATAAAGTGGGCTATGATAGAGGATTGGTTAGGTATGCTTCTGAAAATAATATTGCTAGAGGAGAGAATTTTAAATTTGATTTAAGAATAAAAGCCTATTCGGTTGTACTAAGCTTAATGGTTGTGGCATTGGTAACACTTTTATTTTTGCGAAGTGATATTGAAGCCACAGTACTGAGATTGCCAGGACAAATGTTTACAACAACACAAACAACTGTTACAAATGTTTATACAATTACATTGGTCAATAAAACAGTTGATGAATTTAAAGACTTACAAATAAAATTATTATCTCATAAAGGTGACATTAAAGTAGTTGGCACAAAATTATCTCTTGCTAAAGAAAGCTTAAAAGAAGGAACTCTTTTTATTACTATTGCTAAAAAAGATTTAGAGTCTTCAAAAATTAAAATCAAAATAGGGGTGTATCAAGGAGACAAATTGATAGAAACCACAACAACTAATTTCCCATCACCTTTAATTATAAAATAAATCATGAAAATAAAGATTAATTGGGGTTGGGGTATTGTAATAGCCATGGCATTGTTTATGGCTTTTATTTTACAATATGTTTATCGTGTTTCTGTCTACAACAAATACGACCATCATTTGGTGGCAGACGATTATTATAAAGATGAGTTAAATTATCAAAAAGAAATAGATTACGAAGAAAATGCTAATAGTTTGGTAGAGAATGTCAAAATATTAAAAACAGATGATGGTTTAAGTGTTGTCTTCCCTAAAGAATTTAAATTTGATAAAGTGAGTGGCGAAATAAAGCTAATGCGCCCCTCAAATTATAAGTTAGATATTAAAAAAGAGATTAAACTCAATTCCAATTCTTTTCTAATTTTAGATAAAGAATTGGCTACAGGTAGATACGACATTTCAATTAATTGGATTTATAAAGACAAAAAATATCTTTATAAAACAGCTTTTTATTATTAAAATATGTTTTATACAGCACTTGTTTTAGGTTTACTAGGAAGTTTTCATTGCTTGGGTATGTGCGGACCAATTGCTTTTGTTTTACCTTTAAATAGGCACAATAAAACAATAGGTTTTTTACAAACATTTTTATACCATTTAGGCAGAGTTATAAGCTATGCGCTTATTGGTTTGCTCTTCGGTCTATTGGGCAAAGGTCTTTACATAAGTGGATTACAACAAAATTTATCTATTTTAATTGGGGTGATGATGATTTTAATGGCACTTGTGCCAGCTACTTTTTTGTACAAAATTAGTTTAACCAAACCACTTTATACTATAATAGCTAAAGTTAAGTCTGGCTTGGGTATTTACCTTAAAAAATCATCGCTTAAAGCTTTTTTAACTATTGGATTTTTAAACGGTTTTTTACCTTGTGGATTGGTTTATATGGCATTATTTGCAGCTATTTCTACAGGTTCAAGTATAAATGGTGCTATCTATATGGCTTTATTCGGTTTAGGGACGATTCCAATGATGACAGCTGCTTTTCTAT
>CAZGZH010000302.1:0-2998 GCA_964529645.1 uncultured Flavobacteriaceae bacterium | reverse complement strand
TCTGTTTTTATTTAAAAATATTTGATAGTTCGAAATATTTTCAACCAAGTCTGAAGCATTAAAATATTTTTTAGTGATTTCTTGAACACGTTTGCCAAAAGCTTTTATATCTAAATATTGTGCTGGGATTTTTAATGATTTTAAATAAGACGGTACAGGAACAGCGGCATGGTCTGCTGTTAAAAACAGGCTATAATTATCTTTACCAACTGTTTTATCTAAAAAAGTTAACAGCTCTGCAATGTCTTGATCTAATCTTATATAAGTATCTTCTATTTCTTTTGAGTCGACACCGTATTTATGACCGATATAATCGGTACTCGAAAAACTCAATGCCAAGAAATCTACATACTTCCCTTTACCCAATTTTTCTGCTTTAATAGCAGCCATTGCAAAATCTTTTACAAGGGCATTTCCTTGTGGTGTGGCTTTTAAAATATCATACCCCCTATTTTCTGCCTGTAAAGCAGGAAGATTATGTGGAAAAACAGGTGCTTTTTCGCCTTTAAAAAGACCCTCAAAATCATTATCATCAGGTAAACTTTCTTTGTAGGTAGCAATAGGATATTTGGTTACCCAAGGTGTATTTAGATATTTTTTTGCAACACCCGAGGCATTAAAAGCGGCTACCCATTTTGGTAATTTCTTCATATAATAGGTGCTTGTAATAAATTTACCGTCATTTTTACCCTGAAACCAATAAGCCGCATTAGCTGTATGACCAGCAGGTAAAATAGCCGAACGGTCTTTTATACTTATCCCAATAGTTTTACCGTGCATTTGTTGTGCTAAATGCAATTGGTCTGTAATAGTTGTACTCTGCATTCTGTAAGGCGATTTTTTACCACCTTTTTTTGTGCCTACTGTTTCGAAAGTAGCATCATCTACACAATAAATAGATTTTTTTAAATATTTATCGTACCAATTATTACTAATAATACCGTGATAAAAAGGTGTTGTGCCTGTATAAACCGAGGTGTGTCCTACAGCTGTATAAGTTGGAATATAATTAAAATGCGCATTGTTTAAAGCGTAACCATTTTTTAAGAGGCGTTTAAATCCGTTCTCGCCATATTTGTTTTCAAAACGTTTTAAATAATCGAAGCGCATTTGATCTACAACTACGCCTACAACTAATTTAGGTTTTGGATTATTTTGTGCAAAAAAGGCGCTATTTACAAAAAATAAAAGTACTAGAATTTTAATTTTTTTCATCTTTAATAAATTAATTTTATCAAAATTAAATGAATTATTTTAATCCTGTTTTAAATTATAGCTAATTATTTTAATGCTGCTCTTATTTTTAATATTTTAGCATTATAAATACCCTTATGAATTACTTTGAACATATAGGCAAATATTTTTCTATGCTCAAGCAGGTTTTAAGAAAACCTCAAAAATGGTCTGTCTTTAGAGAATCTCTCTTTAGAGAAATTCAAGATTTAGGATTGAGCTCTGTAGGTATTGTCGCTTTTATTTCTTTTTTTGTAGGAGGAGTTGTTGTAATTCAGACAGCTTTAAACCTAGAAAATCCGCTCATTCCCAAATATTTAATAGGTTTCGCCTCACGTGAGTCGTTAATTCTCGAATTTTCACCTACACTCATTTCAATTATTTTAGCAGGTAAAGTAGGCTCATTTATATCGTCTAGTATTGGTACTATGCGCGTAACCGAGCAAATAGATGCTTTAGAAGTTATGGGCGTCAATTCTTTAAATTATTTAGTACTTCCTAAAATTATAGCCGCTGTGTTATTCTATCCTTTTCTTATAACAATAAGTATTTTTTTAGGCATTTTTGGTGGTTGGGTAGCTGGCCTTATAACCGATTTGGTGCTCTCATCAGATTATATAAACGGTTTACGTTACCAATTCGACCCTTTTCATATAACTTATTCGCTTATTAAAACAGCTGTTTTTGCCTTTATTATTGCCACCATTCCTTCATATCACGGGTATTTTGTTAAAGGGGGTGCTATAGAAGTAGGACGCTCAAGTACCAAAGCCGTGGTTTGGACAAGTGTTGTTATTATTATTCTAAATTACTTTTTAACCCAAATGCTCCTTGGAAAATGATTGAAGTTGAAAATCTATACAAATCGTTTGACGATACGCCTGTTTTAAAAGGTATCAGCACTTCTTTTGAAAAAGGTAAAACCAATTTGATTATTGGTCAGAGTGGTTCGGGAAAAACAGTTTTACTGAAATGTATGTTGGGGCTTTTTATACCCGAAAAAGGTGATATCTGTTATGACAACAGACATTATAGCAAAATGACTATTAAAGAACGTCGTCATTTGAGAAAAGAAATAGGTATGCTTTTTCAAGGAGGGGCTTTGTTTGACTCTTTAAGTGTAGAAAAAAATGTTATGTTTCCGCTTGAAATGTTTACTGATAAGCCTTATGAAGAAATGCTAGAACGCGTAAATACCGTTTTAAAACGTGTCAATCTAGAAAATGTCAACGCTAAATTTCCGGCTGAATTGTCGGGTGGTATGCAAAAACGTGTGGCCTTAGCACGCGCCATTGTTATGAATCCCAAATATTTGTTTTGCGATGAACCCAACTCTGGTTTAGACCCCAAAACAGCCATCGTTATTGATAATCTTATTCAAAAAATTACCAAAGAATTTAATATTATAACCATTATAAATTCGCACGATATGAATTCGGTTATGGAAATTGGCGAAAAAATTGTCTTTTTAAAAGATGGTATTAAAGCTTGGGAAGGCACTAACAAAGAAATTTTACGTACTGATAACGAAGCGGTTTCCGACTTTGTTTATTCGTCTGACCTTTTACGTAAAGCTAGGCAGTCTTATTTGTAGATGATTACTTAAGGTTTTTAATTCTTTATATCTTCTAATATCTTTATAATCTCATTTCCTTCACCCATTTTAAAAGAGCCTTTATCGTCAAAAATATAAGAAATACCTCCTTTTATATTTAGCAAGATATTTTTATCACTTAAAATCAAATTAGCAGGGTAAGAGATCGGA
>CAZGZH010000301.1:0-3000 GCA_964529645.1 uncultured Flavobacteriaceae bacterium | reverse complement strand
CTTAGAAAAACCTGGCAATATTGGGGCGCTTTTACGTACCGCAGACGCTGCCAATATTGATGCTGTAATCATTTCCAATCCCAAAACGGATATTTATAATCCTAATTGTATTCGTTCTAGTGTGGGATGTATTTTCACTAATAATATTGCGGTTGATTCTACTAAAAACTGTATTCAATTTTTAAAAGATAATAAATTTAATATCTATTGTGCTACTTTAAGTAATAACTCAAAACAATATCATTTACAAGATTTTACAAAAAAAATAGCTTTAGTTGTCGGTACAGAAGCTACTGGACTTTCAGAAGATTTCATCAAAGCTGCCACTCAAAACATTATCATCCCTATGCAAGGAAAAATTGACTCAATGAACGTATCTGTTTCTGCCAGCATTTTAATATTTGAAGCCAAGCGCCAACGTCAATTTAAATAAACTATGACACCACATTTTCTATTTATAATTTTTATAGCAATACTCGTTTTAAATTTTAGTTTAGAGCTAATTGCCAAGTATTTAAATGCCAAACATTATAATGATGTTTTGCCTGCCGAATTAGAATCTGTTTATTCTGCAGAAAAATACACTAAATCGCAAGAATACAATCAGGTTAATTATAAATTTGGGCTCTTACAATCTTTTTTATCTTTTGCGCTACTCCTACTTTTTATATTTTTCAATGGTTTTAAATACTTAGATGTTTTTGTAAGACACTATACTCAAAATGATATGTATGTGAGCATGCTTTATTTTGGTATTCTTTTTTTGGTAAGTACAATTCTCTCTCTGCCTTTTAGTTATTATCACACTTTTGTTATTGAAGAACGTTTTGACTTTAATAAAATGACCAAAGCCTTATTTATAAAAGACACTTTTAAAAGCTTATTATTAGCCATTATTTTAGGCGGTATAATACTTGTTGCTGTGCTTTGGTTTTATAAATCATTCCCAAATACATTTTGGATTTACACGTGGATTTTTATAGCCCTTTTCAGCCTCTTTATGAACCTTTTCTACACAAAATTGATTGTCCCTTTATTTAACAAACTCACCCCTTTAGAAGAAGGAAGTCTCAAAAAAACGCTAGAATCTTTTGCTAAAAAAGTAAAGTTTAATTTGGAAGCCATCTTTTTAATTGACGGATCTAAACGCTCTACAAAAGCCAATGCTTATTTCTCCGGATTCGGAAAAACAAAAAAAGTAGTGCTTTACGATACTTTGTTAAACGATTTATCGGATGACGAAATTGCCGCTATTTTAGCCCACGAAATAGGTCATTATAAAAAGAAACACATCATTTATAACCTTATGCTGTCAATATTACTAACAGGTGTAACCTTGTATTTATTGTCACTTTTTATCAATAATCCTATTTTAGCTCAAGCTGTAGGTATTAAAAAACCCAGTTTCCATATCGGTATGATTGTTTTTATGATTTTATACACACCCATATCGGTTATAACCGGATTAATGATGAATATTTTGTCACGCAAATTTGAGTATCAAGCAGATAATTTTGCAAAAAAGAACGGCTATTCAGCCGATTTAATTACAAGTCTTAAAAAATTATCGGTAAAGAGTTTAAGCAATTTAACACCTCATAAATTTTACGTTTTTTTAAATTATTCTCATCCTACGTTGTTTCAGCGCATTCAAAATTTAAAAAAGCTATGAAACTTGTGTATTCTTTTTCTTTATCATACTTTTAAACTATGGCATACACCGCAACCATAGAAGAAGAAAAGACAGCTATTGCTTTGGCATACAAAAATATGCTTAAAAATTCTTATCAAACTTTATCTAAAGAAGATAAGCAGTTAATTCGCAAAGCTTTTGATTTGTCTGCTGATGCTCATAAAGATCAGCGGAGAAAAAGTGGTGAGCCTTATATTTTTCACCCAATTGCTGTCGCCAAAACTGTAGCAAACGATATTGGTTTAGGGTCTAAATCTATTGCTGCTGCCCTCTTACACGACGTTGTAGAAGACACCTCTTATACTTTAGGAGATATTGAACAAATGTTTGGCGAAACTATTGCTAAAATTGTAAACGGACTCACCAAAATAGCCCATCTCAAAAAAGATCAAAATATTTCTGTTCAGTCAGAAAATTTTAGAAAAATGCTCTTGACTTTAAATGACGATGTAAGGGTTATTTTAATAAAAATTGCTGATAGGTTGCACAATATGAGCACCATGCAATATATGCCTGCAGATAAACAGGTTAAAATTGCTTCGGAAACTTTATATATTTATGCCCCTTTAGCACATAGATTAGGACTCTATAATATTAAAACTGAGTTAGAAGATTTAGGTTTAAAATATACAGAACCAGAAGTTTATAATGATATATCTGATAAAATTGATGAAACTAAAGAAGCTCAAAAAGCCTATATAACCAAATTTGCAAATGTTGTTAGAGCCTCCTTAAATAAAGAAGGCTTTAAATACAAAATTTTAGGCCGGACAAAATCTATTTTTTCTATCAGACGTAAAATGCTCAATCAAGGCGTTAGTTTTGAAGAAGTGTACGATAAATTTGCCATTAGAATAATTTACAAGAGTTCAGAAAACAATGAAAAGTTTGATGCTTGGAAAATTTATTCAATTATTACTGATAATTTTAGACCAAATCCTGCCCGATTACGAGATTGGATATCACAACCAAAATCAAATGGTTACGAATCGCTACATATTACAGTAATGGGAAAATCTGGTCGGTGGGTAGAAGTCCAAATACGTTCTGAACGCATGGACGAAATTGCCGAAAAAGGTTATGCTGCCCATTATAAATACAAGCATAAAGGCGAAAGTGAAAGCGGTTTAGACAGTTGGCTCAACAAATTAAAAGAGAGTTTAGAAAATAAAGATATTAACGCTGTAGATTTTGTTGAGCAATTTAAATTGAACCTCTACTCTAAAGAAATCTACATATTTACTCCAAATGGTGATATAAAATCATTGCCAAAAGGGGCTACAGGTCTCGACTTTGCTTTTTCTATC
>CAZGZH010000300.1:0-3000 GCA_964529645.1 uncultured Flavobacteriaceae bacterium | reverse complement strand
TACCACGGATTCCTACAATTTCTCTAAGATTGAGTTTGCGAAGTAGTGGAAAACGAGAAAATATACGCCCGTTAAAATTGTTTTCAATATGTAAGGCTGCATATTTATCGGTTACAAATTCGTAATAATCTAATAAATCAAAGGTATTGGGTGCCATAAATAAGGTTTGGTTTCCTGGCACGGCATCCATCAATAAAACAGGGACAGCCCCAAAGGTTTTACCTATTTCTAAAGTGGAATGCATACGTCCAAAACCCCCTAACTGGAAAGGTTGCTTGTAATAAAATTGTAATTTTTGATAATTGAAATCGCTATTAATAAAACCTTTTAAACCTTTTGTATAACTTAAAAACAGAATAGGAAAACGGCCTTCATTGGTTTCACCGCGTTCCACACCATAGCCAAAGCTGATGCGTTTAGGGGTATAACGCAAGGACACGTCTATTTCAGATTGGGTAATATCGGTTTTAATTTGTGTATGCGCATCATCGATAAAATAATTCACATTAAATAAAGGGGATGCCGATTCTAATGTTTTATAAGTCCCACTGAGTTTAAATTGCAGGTTTTTAACAGGCTCAAATTCAAAACCTATATTGGTTAAATTTAGGCTGGTCAGCCTAAAATTATCACCTCGTGTAAAAAACGCCGCCGAAGCAAAACTCCTGTTTAAAACATCATTTATAGTGGTTAAACTAAAACCTGTTTGCTCTACATCTTTACGGTTGCCTCCAAATATGGTAAAACGGCTTTTTCTGTCGAGCATCCACTTGCCCGAAAAACCGTACTTTAATTTTTTATCGCGTGTACCATAAGCTGCAAACATCTGAAAACGCGCTAAATCATCAAACTTTTTATAGGTTCTTAAACCTTGTCGTATGCGTGTACCCTCTACATCATTAGTACCAAACATAGAGAAAATGGGGCCATAGTCAATGCCCTTGGCAATTTGCCAATAACCAGTATAAAGTGTAGCTGTTATATCGTAAAGTTGTTTAAATTTTCTAATAGTTTGCAAAGTATCTAACATTTTATAAATACCTTTTTCGTCTTTGCTGAGGATTTCTTTGCGGTTGGTTTTCCAAAAACTATCGGGACGGTTATAAACCTCTTTTTTATAGGCGTTTACACGCTCTGCGTAAAACGATTCTTTTTTCTTTTGATTGAATTTGTAATCGTCGTAAATAGTAGTACGCTTGCCGTAAACCCCTTTCGATTTGTCTTTTTTGCGCAAGGCGAAATCAGACATCAAATAATCGCGTTTAAGCAAGAAAACAGAATCATTCAACACATTAAATTCTTGTTCTAAGTACAGCTCTTTTACCCAATTTATGTTGGCGCTTCGTGTGGCTTCCATCGTGATTTTTTTAAGCGCAAAAGTGGTATCGTTTACCCAAAACTGTCCCTTAAAAGTCAGTTCATTCTTACGACGCGGGTAATACACAACTTTATAACACCATTTGTCGCCAATAAAACTACTATCTGCCAACACATAATTGTAAACAGAAGGTCCTGTTCTAGAAACGGGACTTGTAAAACTTTTATCGAATAATTTGACGTAGTTATCGTACACATTATAATCGGCATACAACTGTTTTACAAAAGCAATCAAACTTTGATTGTTCTGAAATCCTGAATTCTTATTGGCTACCAACTCCTCTTTAAAGTGTTTTGGTGTTTTGTTCTGGCCGTACACTTTGTAAACAGCTTCGTTTATAAAAATAGGTAAATAAGGTTTTCCAGTAATATTTGACGAATCGACTTGGTCGAACATAAATTCGAGTCCTTTAAAAATCTTACCTTTTTTGAGCTTTTCGTCTATATTATTGAGGTCGAATTCTATTTTTTCGTACTTATTATTTTGGTATTGGTCAAATAAGTATATGCCATTTTTGCGCTTGTGTTTCCATATTTTTTTAAGTATCGCTATGGCGGGATTCCCTTTCTTCTTAACTTTTCCAGAGTAAATTTCGACAGCGTCTAACTGTGCGGCACTCTCTTTAAGTGTTATTGTTATGTCAAAATTTCGCGACTTTAACGGAATTTCCTTTCTGTCGAAACCTAAAAAATTAATAATTAAAATGCTGTAACTTTTATCTGACTCTAAATAAAATTTACCATTTTCATCAGATACAGTACCCTTGGTAGAACCTTTAAAATAAATATCGGCAAACGGAATGGGTTCTCCATTTACGTCTTTAACAAATCCACTTACTTTTACCTGACTAAAAGACACAGCAGTTATCAATAAAAAAAAGGTGAAAATTAACTTTTTCATAAGTGTTTAAAAATTCCAGTCGTTAGTCAAAAAAAGAAAGTAATCTTACAATATTTGTACCAAAGTAGTTGTTAAATATAAAGCACTTTTTTAACAGCAGCCACAACATCATTGGCATTTGGCAACCACTCTTCTAAAAGCACAGGAGAGTAAGGCGTTGGCGTGTCGGCTGTTGTGATACGCTGCACAGGAGCATCGAGATAATCGAAAGCATTTTCTTGAATTTGATACGTGATTTCTGAGGCGATACTGCCAAAAGGCCAAGATTCTTCTAAAATAACCAATCGGTTTGTCTTTTTAACTGACGTAAATATCGCTTCAAAATCTAAAGGTCTTATGGTACGTAAATCGATTATTTCTATAGAAATACCTTCTTTTTCTAGAATCTCTGCGGCTTTATACGCTTCTTTAATTATTTTACCAAAAGATACCACGGTTACATCTGTGCCTTCTCTTTTAATATCGGCCACACCAATAGGTAAAATATACTCGCCATCTGGCACTTCGCCTTTATCACCATACATTTGCTCCGACTCCATAAAAATAACCGGATCGTCATCGCGAATAGCGGCTTTTAAAAGCCCCTTAGCGTCATACGGATTTGACGGAATAATAACTTTTAATCCCGGTGTATTGGCATACCAATTTTCGAAAGCTTGAGAATGGGTTGCCCCTAATTGTCCCGCAGAACCTGTAGGTCCTCTAAAAACTATAGGTATATT
>CAZGZH010000299.1:0-3003 GCA_964529645.1 uncultured Flavobacteriaceae bacterium | reverse complement strand
CGTGGGGTGCCTCTGGAATAACCTTTTGCATAACCATTTTAATTTTGGTCAGCTCATTCATCAAATTAATTTTATTGTGGAGACGTCCTGCTGTATCTATAATTACCACATCGGCATTTTGTTTTAAAGCAGACGACAGAGTATCAAAAGCTACCGAAGCGGGATCGCTACCCATTTGTTGTTTAACAATGGGAATCTTGACCCTATCTGCCCAAATTTGTAATTGGTCAATCGCGGCGGCTCTAAAAGTATCTGCGGCACCTAAAACGACGCTCTTACCTTGCTTTTTAAATTGCGATGCCAACTTACCAATAGTGGTGGTTTTGCCTACACCATTAACACCTACAACCATTATTACGTAGGGTTTTACGTCATTTGGTATTTCAAAGTCGGTGGCATTTCCGGTATTTGTTTTGGCGAGTAAAGCCGCAATTTCTTCACGTAAAATTGTGTTTAATTCGGCTGTACCTAAATATTTATCTTTAGCTACACGGGCTTCAATCGCCTCAATAATTTTAAGGGTTGTATCTACACCAACATCAGAAGATACTAAGACTTCTTCTAACTCATCTAATACGTCAGCATCAACTTTAGACTTTCCTGCAACAGCTTTAGATAGTTTGCCAAAAAAACTCGATTTTGTTTTTTCTAAACCTTTATCTAATGTTTCCTTCTTTTCTGCAGAAAATAGTCTTTTAAACAAACTCATAGGTAGTAATTTTTAACTTAATAAAGGGGGCTTTAAAAGCACACAAATATATAAAAACAAAAAGCTACTTTCAAAACGAAAGTAGCTTCAGTAAATTATAAGTAAGCTGATTTATTTTTTAAAAAAATCGTTTACTTTACTAGGATCCATAATAGATTCTACAAATATATAAGCACCTGTTTTAGGTGATTTTACCATTTTTATAGCTTTAGTTAAGCGTTTTGAACCTGTTTGTAACGATGCTACTGATTTCTTTGCCATGTCCTTATTTATTTAATCTCTTTATGAACCGTCATTTTTTTCAAGATGGGGTTGTATTTTTTAACTTCCAATCTATCGGGTGTGTTTTTTTTGTTTTTTGTCGTAATATATCTAGATGTACCTGGTAAACCCGTAGCTTTATGCTCTGTACATTCTAAAATAACCTGAATTCTATTACCTTTACTTTTTGCCATTACTTATAGACTTATTTTTTTAAATAACCTTTTTCGCGTGCTTCTTTAACAACTGCGGCTATTCCTTTTTTATTAATGTTTTTTAAAGCTCTTGTAGAAACTCTTAAAGTTAACCATTTATCTTCTTCTGGAATGTAAAAACGTTTCTTAGTTAAATTAACATTAAACTTGCGTTTAGTTCTATTTAAGGCATGCGAAACATTGTTTCCTGTCATTGCTTTTTTACCTGTAAGCTCACAAACTCTAGACATCTTTTTTAATTGTTTTTAAACGAGGGGCAAATTTACATATTTATTAAATAATAGCAAACTATTTTTTAAGGTTTTTTACAAGCTGATTTCTAAGCAATTCTAAGGCTTTTTGTGTGGCTTTAACGATAACCTTTTCGCGGGGCTGACCAAAACTAAAGGCTTCTACATAAACATCTTGGGGTGTCGCTATGGCGATAAAGACAGTTCCAACTGATTTATCTGTCTTATCTGTCGTGGGGCCAGCGTTACCTGTTGTAGCAATAGCGTAATCTGTTTTGAGCACAATTCTGGCATTTTTAGCCATTGCTTCTGCCACCTCTTTACTCACTACAGAATGCTTTTTAATGGTTGCTTTTTTTACATTTAAAACTTGTTCTTTAATTTCGGCGGCGTAACTCACAACAGCACCTTTAAAATAATTTGACGCGCCTGCTATGCTTGTAATGAGACTGGCAATGGCACCTCCCGTACAACTTTCGGCTGTTGCTAGAGTCATATTTTGCGATTTTAAAAGTTTACCAATAAGGACTTCTAAAGGTTCTGACGCTTCTGATCCTAAAATTATATCGCCAATTATTGGTTGCAATTTTGCAGCTTCTTCATCTACAAGTCTTACAATTTTTTCTTTTGATTTTCCTTTAGCAGACAAGCGCAACCTAACCCTTCCAAAAGCAGGTAAATAGGCTAATTTTAAAGGCTTGGGTAAATTATTTTCCCAATCGGCTATTTTTTCTGCCAACATACTTTCGCCCATGCCGTAAGTCAAAATAGTTTTGTGATAAATAAAAGGTAAGTCGAATTGCTGTTGTAAAAGTGGTAAAACAGACTGCGTCATTAAGCCCTTCATTTCTGTTGGAACACCCGGCATAGAAACAAATACTTTACCCTGGGCTTCAAACCACATACCTGGGGCTGTGCCGTAATGGTTTGTCAATGGTTTGGCTTTTGAAGGCACTAAGGCTTGTTGCCTATTAATCTCAGTAAATGGATAATTAATTCTTTTGAAAAGCCCTTTTATATGTGTAACTATTTCGTCATGTAAAACCAAATCGTCTTCAAAATATTTTGCAAGCGTCAATTTGGTGATATCATCTTTGGTAGGTCCTAATCCGCCTGTAATTAAAATAATATCTGCACGAGATTCAGCTTCAGCTAAAGCCTTTAAGATATGTTGTTCATCATCGTGAATAGAGCTTATTTGATACACTTCTACGCCTATATTATTGAGCGCTGTAGCCATCCATTTAGAGTTGCTATCTAAAATCTGACCTATTAAAATTTCATCGCCAATGGTAATAATTTCTGCTTTCAAAAAAAGTAATTTAAAATCACTTCAAAAATACTTGAAATTTATTACAAGTACTCTCAAAAATTTAAAAAAGGGGAAAATCCCTACTTTGCAAAAGCAATTATTTTTTTATATTTACAAAATAATCGATAAATCAACTAATTATGTTAAAGAAATCCCTTGTAGTATTATTTGCCATGTTAATGTTTACATCGACACAGGCACAAGACAAAGTCAAAAGCATCAAACCTTTTAGAATAGGTGCTAAAATAGGTGTGCCCAATATTGTGGGTGGTAATG
>CAZGZH010000298.1:0-3009 GCA_964529645.1 uncultured Flavobacteriaceae bacterium | reverse complement strand
GTCGGGATTTTTACTGTGTAACGATACAGGCGACAAATCATTTAAATAATAAACGTATTGCAAAGTGAGCGGTTTATCAAAACCGTATTTGTGTTTTATGGCTTGTAGTTGGTCACTGTCTTCACGCTGGTCTAACATCATTCTAGCAGGATCGCCGGGCAGAACACTAAACAGTAAAAAGATGACGGTTACAACACCAAATAAAGTTAAAAAACCGTAAAATATTTTCTGAAAAATATAGTTTAACAAAATCCTCTAATTAATAGAACAAATATAGCTTAAACTATTAAAATGACTATTTTTGTCAAACACTTTAATAAAAATTATGACGCCAAAGGAACTCAGGAATCAAATCCGACTTAAAAAATCGTTTTTATGCGTGGGCTTAGATGCCGATTTAACCAAAATACCCAAACATCTTTTAAGTTTAGACGACCCTATTTTTGAGTTCAATAAACACATAATTGACGCCACCCATCCTTACACTGTTGCCTACAAACCTAACATTGCTTTTTATGAAGCACAGGGTATTAACGGCTGGCAAGCGCTTCAAAAAACCATAGATTATCTCAATAAGAACTATCCTGATATTTTTACCATTGCCGATGCCAAACGCGGCGATATTGGCAATACTTCGGCGCAATACGCCAAAGCCTTTTTTGAAATCTTAAATTTTGATGCCCTGACTATTGCCCCTTATATGGGACGCGATTCGGTCGAGCCTTTTTTAGCGTTTAAAAATAAAACAAGTATCCTCCTAGCTTTAACTTCTAATGAAGGAGGTGCCGATTTTCAAAACTTAAAAGTCGGTAATGATGAATTGTACGAAAAAGTTATTAAAAAAGCACTGACCTATAAAAACAGTGAGAATCTTATGTTTGTTGTGGGAGCTACCCGACCAGAATACCTTAAAAAAATACGCGCAATGGTGCCCAATCATTTTTTCTTAGTGCCCGGTGTTGGGGCACAAGGCGGTACGGTTGCTGACGTCTGTAAAAATGCTTGTAACGCCAATGGCGATATTCTTATCAACTCATCACGAGGTATTATTTATGCGTCAAACGGATTGGATTTTGCTGAAAAAGCAGGCTTAAGTGCCCAAGTGTTGCAAAGTGAAATGGCGGATTTTATACTTTAGTAAACAGTGTTCAGTCGGTAGTAGCAGTATTTGGGTATCGAATATTTATATCACTTTAACTCTGACAAAGAATCTATCAAAAAATAGTGTATTCTAAGCATTTGTTTATAACCCTTCTTTTTACCTAGCTGACCAAAAATATATAAAACAATCCACAAAATAGGCATTACAACACATATAGTTAAAGCAAAACTATAATCTTTATCTAAAGTATATTTTGAATAAGCTATCACAAAAAAGATAAAAAATGTTGCAGCAACAACAAAATGTATAAACATAAAAAAAGTCCATACTTGTGGCTTAGGTCCAAACAAACATTTTATAACCGTCGTGTTTTCTGTTTCTTTTTCTATTTCAACATGTAACTGTGGCGACCAAAAATAATTGTCCTTTTCAGGAATATCTATAACAACATGGTGTCCTACAATTTTACTATCAAATTTACAAGCAGCACTTTTTAACTTCCTATCTAATGTATTTATTACAGTTTCTTGAGATGCTTTTAAAACCTCTTTAAAGCGCGGTTTTAAAATAACCCTATTAACACTATTGCCATGTATAGGTTTGTTCATTTTTATTAAAAATAATGCTAAATGTACACTTTTTTTTCAAACCAAATTGATTATCAATATCTCCACTTAAAAAACTATCTTTGCACCGAAATTTTTTATATGAATAATATTGTTGCTATAGTAGGAAGACCAAATGTTGGGAAATCAACACTTTTTAACCGTATGATTCAGCGTCGTCAAGCCATTGTAGATGCTGTGAGTGGGGTAACCAGAGACCGTCATTACGGACAATCTGATTGGAATGGCGCTACTTTTTCTGTAATAGATACAGGCGGTTATATTACAGGCTCCGACGATATTTTTGAGGAAGAAATCCGCAAGCAAGTCCAATTAGCCATAGAAGAAGCCGATGCCATTATTTTTGTGGTCGATGTAGAGAGTGGTGTGACTTCGTTAGATTCTGATGTAGCTACTATTTTAAGATCGGTAAACAAGCCTATTTTACTAGCTGTAAATAAAGTAGATAACGCCATGCGTGTAGCCGATGCTACCGAATTTTATGCCTTAGGCTTGGGTAATTATTATACAATTTCATCGATAAACGGCAGTGGTACAGGCGAGCTTTTAGATGCACTTGTAGAAAAACTCCCCGAAGTACCTGAAGTGGAAGAAAATGACTTACCTCGCTTTGCCGTAGTTGGCCGTCCCAACGCAGGAAAATCATCTTTTATAAACGCTTTAATTGGCGAAGAACGCAATATTGTGACAGATATAGCTGGCACAACCCGCGATTCTATCGATACAAAATACAACCGCTTTGGCTTTGATTTTAATTTAGTAGATACAGCTGGTATTCGTAAAAAATCTAAAGTTAAAGAAGACCTCGAATTTTACTCCGTTATGCGTGCCGTGCGTTCTATAGAATACAGCGATGTAGTTATTCTTTTAATTGACGCCACACGTGGTTTTGAAGGTCAAGACCAAAATATTTTTTGGCTAGCCGTTAAAAATAAAAAAGGTATTGTTGTCTTGGTAAATAAATGGGATTTAGTTGCAAAAGACACAAATTCCACCAAAGAATACGAAGCTAAAATTCGTCAAGAAATGGCGCCTTTTACAGATGTACCTATCGTATTTATATCAGCTTTGACAAAACAACGTATTTATAAAGCTATAGAAACAGCCGTTACTGTTTTCGAAAATAGAAAAAACCGCATACCTACTAGTAAATTAAACGATGTAATGTTGGATATCGTCAAACACAATCCGCCACCAGCCTTAAAAGGAAAATACGTTAAAATTAAATTCTGTACCCAACTCCCCTCACCTACGCCACAATTTGTGTTTTTCTGCAATTTA
>CAZGZH010000297.1:0-3021 GCA_964529645.1 uncultured Flavobacteriaceae bacterium | reverse complement strand
ATCACCTCTTGTATTTCGCCTTTGGGAAATGCCCATGGCAAACATATTGTAACCGTAGAAGGTATTAATTTACCTGATAAACTCAATACTATTCAGACTGTTTTAAAAGATTACAATGCCACGCAGTGTGGCTTTTGCACCCCAGGTTTTGTAATGAGTTTAGTGAGCCTATCTATGCAAACAAACCTTATTTCTAAAGCCGAAGCGCTCAAAGCTATAAGTGGCAATATTTGTAGGTGTACGGGTTATAAAAGTATTGAGCGTGCCGCTTACAATATTTACAAAAAAGTGGTTACTCTGCCTTTATCTGATAGGTTACAAACCTTAGTTGTAGAAGCGTATATACCCGCTTATTTTTTAAAAATTGCGAATAAATTAAAAGTTATAAAACCGCGTGAATACAACAAAACACAAAGTGTTTTTGTAGCGGGTGGTACCGATTTATACGTTAGAAATGCAGACGATTTAGCTGAAGCTGATGTAAATTTACTCGCTCATAAAAGTCAGTTTACAGGCATAACCTTTTACAAAGACCGCTGTATTATTGGGGCAGAAACGACGGTAGCAGATTTGTACGATAACAGTGCTATGAATACCTATTTCCCCGAGATACGCAATTATTTAAAACTGGTTTCATCTGAGCCAATTCGCAATATGGCGACCCTAGCTGGTAATTTTGTAAATGCCTCGCCTATTGGCGATTTAACCATCTTTTTTATGGCCTTAAATGCCAAAATAACGCTGCAAAACAGCAAAGGTACTTTGCGGACTATTTATTTAAAAGATTTTTATAAAGCCTACAAAACACTCGATTTAAAATCAGATGAATACTTGGTAAATGTGGCTTTTAATGTCCCTACAAAAAAGTACAAATTCAATTTTGAAAAAGTCAGCAAACGCACTCATCTCGACATTGCCAGCGTCAATGCGGCCGCCTTAATTTGTGTCGAAAATAACGTCATAAGCCAAGCGCATTTATCTTGTGGTGGCGTGGCGCCTATACCGTTTTATTTAAAAAATACCTGTGATTTTCTTATCGGAAAACCCCTAAATATAGAGACTATAAAAGAGGTTACTACAATTTTGCAAAATGAAATTGCACCTATAAGTGACGTTAGAGGCGATGCCAATTACAAACGTCTGTTAGCACAACAACTGTTTTATGCCCATTTTATAAAGTTATTTTCCGAGACTTTTAACATTTTAGAATTAGTAAATTAGATGAAAAATACAGATTCATACAGTCATTTACGTGGAGAATCGCTATATATAGACGATATCAATACAGAACAAGGTTGCCTATACGGCCTTGTTTTTGACACCCCTATTGCCCATGCTAAAATTATAGATTTAGATATCGCAAAAGCAGCAGCCCTAGAAGGCGTTGTTAAAATATTTACGCCCAAAGATATTCCGGGCGAAAACCAAATTGGGGGTATCATTCAAGATGAGCCGCTGTTTGCCGAAAACGACATTCATTTTTGGGGGCAACCCATTGCCCTAATTGTCGCGGAAAGTGAAGCTATTGCCAAAAAGGCACGCAAACTCATATCTCTAAAAACAGAAGCTTTACCTGTTATAACAACAGCAAAAGAAGCCTTTGATAAAAAGCAATTTGTATGTGACCCAAGAACCTTTAAAATAGGAGATACTACAACTGCTTTTAAAGACTGTGATTTTGTTTTTGAAGACAATACTTTTAGCAATGGTCAAGAACATTTGTATCTAGAAACACAAGGCGCTTATGCTGTTTACAAAGAAAATGGTAAAATAAAAATTACTTCTTCTACACAAGGTCCTACACAAGTTCAGAAAGCAACTGCTAAAATTTTAGATGTGGGTATGCATCAAATAGAAGTAGATGTTATTAGACTTGGCGGCGGCTTTGGTGGTAAAGAAGATCAAGCTACCCTTTGGGCTGTTATGGCAGCATTGGCTGCTAAAAATTTACACAAGCCTGTAAAAATTGTCCTCAGCCGTCATGACGATTTACGCATGACAGGAAAACGGCATCCTTACGAAAGTACTTTTAAAATTGGCTTAAACAAGGACTTAAAAATTCAGGCTTTCAAAGCCACTTTTTTACAAAACTCTGGTGCGGCTGCCGATTTATCGCCCGCCATTGCAGAACGCACGCTGTTTCATGCAACCAATGCTTATAACATCAAAAATGTACACACTACTGTTCATTCTTGTAAAACCAATCTGCCACCCAACACGGCCTTTAGAGGATTTGGCGGCCCACAAGGTATGTTTGTCATAGAATCGGCTATAGCCAAAGCTGCCAAGCATATGGGTATTCCTGCTTATAAAATTCAGGAAGCCAATTTATTGCAAGACAACGATGTGTTTTCTTATGGTCAAATTGCCACGCAAACGGAAGCTAAAAGCACTTGGCAAGAAGCCGTTAAAATATTCGACTTTGAAAAAGATTTAAAAACCATTCAGCAATTTAATTCGGAAAAAAATAACTATAAAAAAGGCATAGCGGTAATGCCGATATGTTTTGGCATTTCGTTTACCAATACACCTATGAATAATGCCCGCGCTTTGGTACATATTTATCAAGATGGCAGCATAGGTTTTAGCACAGGCGCTGTAGAAATGGGACAAGGTGTCAATACCAAATTGCAACAAATTGTGATGCTCACTTTTGGTTTAGATAAAACTAAAGTGAGTATAGAATCAACCAATACCACACGCGTAGCCAATACATCGCCTAGCGCAGCGAGCTCTACGGCTGATCTTAACGGAAAGGCTTTACAAAAAGCTTGCAATGCTTTAAAAGAAAGATTGTTAAAGGTGGCTTCGGCAACACTAAAGACCAATATTTCTGACCTGTCTCTTAAAAATAACAGCGTTTATTTAAAAGATAAAGTCACAAATTTACCTTGGAAAGAATTGGTTTCAGATGCTTTTTTGCAACGTGTTAGTTTATCTGAAAAAGCCCATTATGCCCCACCCCCAATCCATTTTGATAAGAGTACAAAAAAAGACCACCCTTTTGCTTATCACGTTTAT
>CAZGZH010000296.1:0-3055 GCA_964529645.1 uncultured Flavobacteriaceae bacterium | reverse complement strand
GCGGAATCTCAATCCCGATGAAATTTACGACCAAGTAGTGGCCATCAATCAGCAAAGTTTGTTATACCATCAGCGTAAGCTGTCGAATATTGTTTTTATGGGCATGGGCGAACCGCTTTTAAACTACAAAAATGTGTTGGCGGCGATCGCTAAAATCACATCAGACGAAGGTTTGGCCATGTCACCCAAGCGCATCACTTTATCCACCGTTGGCTTGCCCAAAATGATTAAAAAACTGGCTGATGACGGTGTGAAATTTAATTTAGCCGTGTCGTTACACGCCGCTATAGACGCCGTGCGTTCTAAAATGATGCCCATAAATGAAGTCAGTCCCATTGCCGATTTACTGGAAGCCTTACAGTACTGGTATGCCAAAACCAAAAGCCGCATTACTTTTGAATATGTGGTGTGGAAAGGTATTAATGACGACCAAAAATCTATCAATGCACTGGTGAATTTGTGTAAAAAAATTCCCGTTAAGGTCAATCTTATTGAATACAATGCCATTGACGATGGCGCCTTTCAAAAAGCGTCTCCAAAAGCGATTGAAAATTATGTGAAATGCCTTGAAGATAATAACATTATCGTTAATGTACGGCACAGTCGTGGTCAAGATATTGACGCGGCTTGTGGTCAATTGGCGAATAAAGTAGCTAGCAATTAGTCATTGGCTATTGACAGTACACCCCTAAAGTCCCCTTGAGGGGACTTTAGGGGTGTTTTATCAATCGAATTTTGTTTTTTTGAAATTTGTGATTTTAAATTGAATTATATAGAAGCCATAGTAACTGCAATGGAATTGTAGGGTTTTAAGCATTTACGAGATAATAAAGCCTCAAATAACTTACTTTTGCAGCAACATTCAATAAAACTATGACACATAAAGCAGGTTTTGTAAATATTATTGGCAACCCCAATGTAGGGAAATCCACTTTGATGAATGCCTTTGTGGGCGAACGTTTGTCTATCATCACCTCAAAAGCGCAAACCACACGTCATAGGATTTTAGGCATTGTTAACGGCGATGATTTTCAAATCGTTTTTTCGGATACACCGGGTATTATAAAACCCGCTTACAACTTACAAGAATCGATGATGAATTTTGTGAAATCGGCTTTTAATGACGCCGATATCCTGATTTATATGGTAGAAATAGGCGAAAAAGAACTCAAAGAGGGTGCCTTTTTTAATAAGATTACTTCTGCTAAAATCCCCGTTTTATTACTGATTAACAAAATAGACAGGTCAGGTCAAGACGAAGTAGCGCAAAGTGCTGCGTATTGGCAAGAAAAAGTACCCAATGCTTTGGTGCTGTCCATTTCTGCCTTAGAAAACTTTAATATCACCACCGTTTTTGAAAAGTTGGTGGCCTTGTTACCAGAATCACCTGCCTTTTATCCCAAAGACCAATTGACAGACAAACCCGAACGTTTTTTTGTAAACGAAAAAATTCGTGAAAAGATTCTTTTATATTATAAAAAAGAGATTCCGTACGCCGTAGAAATAGAAACAGAAGCGTTTAACGAAGAAGCCAAACTCATAAGGATCCGGGCTATTATTATGGTAGAACGCGATACGCAAAAAGGGATTATAATCGGACATAAAGGGAGTGCTTTAAAACGTGTAGGCGCTGAAGCCCGTAAAGATTTAGAAAAATTCTTCGGCAAAAAAATCTTTTTAGAATTGTATGTCAAGGTCAATAAAAATTGGCGTAGTAATAAAATTCAGTTGCGTCGATTTGGGTATGATGCGTAGATTTTATTTTTTTGTACATTTGGACTTGTATTTAATCATATCATGATAACAAAAACTAAGTTAAAAGAACACTTAAAATCTTTACCTGAAAACTTTTCAATTGATGAATTAATTGATAGATTGATTTTTGTTGAAAAAATTGACAAAGGAGATACACAATCCAAGAACAAAGAAGTCATTTCTGAAAATGAGATGGATAAAGAAACGGGCAAATGGTTCAGCTAAATTGGACATACCAAGCTAAAAATGATTTAATAAATATTGCCGATTTTATTTCTAAGGATTCTAAAAAATACGCAAGCTTACAAATAGCCAAAATAATTACACATACAAAAACCCTAAAAAGCCATATACTTCTTGGACGTATTGTGCCATAATTCAACAAAGTTGATATCAGAGAATTAATTGTTGGTAATTACAGAATTGTTTATAAAGTAGTTTCTAAAAATCAGATTGATATCCTAACTATACACCATTCTTCTAGAAATATTCGTAAGATAAATTTGAAAAACTGAATTATTTTACATCTTGTACCTAAAGGCACAAAATAAATGCCCGTCAACCTATTATTACTTATATGTCGTCCCTAAAGGGACGAAAATAAAAAATTATTGAAACCTACTATCCATCCTCGAGGCAGAACCATAGAAGAAATCATTTAAATTGAATCTTTTATGTTTTATTAATTCCTTTTTTAAAATATCTAGATATTACTTCAAATTTTACACTTCAAATCTCACCTTTTCTTGAGATTCTGTAAATTAAACCTTATATCGAACTCAGGTTATTAGCGTTACATGAGTGTGCCTTTAGGTACACCCTATTAAAGAAAGACTAAATAATTTATCAAAAACCTACTTGTTTAATTTTTGATAAGTCTTGAGAATAGAAGACGGGCCTTTGAAGTAAATTACTTCGGGCATCGGACACCAAGCTTCAAACCTTAAAATTTGTAGAAGCTGAAAGCCTTATAAAAAAGTACCTAATTTCAACTAACGAATGAGACCCACAAACTTTTAATCAAACCGATAAGCCAAAGCAATAGTCCCATATTTATGAGCGCTTACGCGCCCATTGTCAACCGCTTTAGTCAAATAAGAAATACTGTACTCGAAATTAAACCGATTAGAAGCGGCTTTTAAACCCACTTGTAATGTGCCTTTTAAAGGTTGCGCATCAAAAGTAAGCGGACTGTCATTGTTAAATAAGCTCCCTTGTATTGTAGCATTATAGGCCACATATGTGAGTTGTGGTTTGACAAAAAAGTGAAATTCTTTGATAAGATTGTAAAAGCAAACGA
>CAZGZH010000295.1:0-3070 GCA_964529645.1 uncultured Flavobacteriaceae bacterium | reverse complement strand
GATAAGCCATCTTTTTTAGCGTCAATTTTATTTTCTTTTTCGGCTATCCAAGCGTTAAATTTTTCTTCGGCTTGTTCTTCTGTTAAAGCGCCTTTTCTAATACCACCAGCTAAATGATTTTTTAGCATCACACCTTTGTATGATAAAATCGCACGAGCGGTATCGGTTGGTTGCGCACCATTTTGCAACCATTTTACAGCATTGTCAATTTTTAAATCAATAGTTGCTGGGTTGGTGTTTGGATTGTAAGTACCAATTTTTTCAAGGTATTTACCATCACGTTTTGCACGCGCATCGGCGGCAACAATCCAATAAAAAGGTTTTCCCTTTTTACCGTGTCTTTGTAGTCTAATTTTTACTGACATAAATAGTTAAATTTTGAGGTTCGCGACCCCGATTATTAAAATGTGCGCAAATGTACAAAATATTTATATGTTTAATCCTAATAATAATGACTAAAGTGACGTCATTGAGTAATTTATAGATTTTACACTCTTGATTTTATAAATGTTGATAAAATAAATATTTAAAACAGCCATAATTCCAGCCGAATACTTATTTTTAAATCCTTATTTCTACAATAAAAAAGCATCATTTATGTACTTAATTTTTGATACAGAAACAACTGGTTTACCAAAAAAATGGAAGGCTCCTATTACCGATACTGATAATTGGCCACGTTGTGTCCAGTTAGCTTGGCAAATTCACGATGAATTAGGGAAATGTATTTCTCATCAAGATTATTTAATAGATCCAGAAGGGTTTAATATTCCTTATGACGCTGAGCAAATTCACGGTATTTCTACAGAATTAGCTCAAAAACAAGGTTTACCGCTTGCCGAAGTTTTAGAAAAGTTTAATGAAGATTTGGCACAGACCAAATTTATTGTCGGTCAGAATTTGGGTTTCGATATCAATATTATGGGCTGCGAATTTTACAGGTTGGGTATAGAAACACCACTTGATAAACGTCCTATTTTAGATACTTGTACAGAAGATACAGCCAGATTGTGCCAATTACCTGGTGGTAGAGGCGGTAAATTTAAGCTCCCCACTTTGACAGAATTACATGCCCATTTATTTGGTGAACCTTTTGCCGAAGCACACAATGCTACTGCAGATGTAGAAGCTACGGCAAGGTGCTTTTTTGAATTGATAAGAATAGGGCAGTTTACCACAAGTGAGCTTCAAGCGCCAGTCGATTATCACAGTAGATTTAAAAAAGAAAATCCTGATATTATTGGTCTAATTGGTTTAAAACACGTCAATTTAAAGGAAGCCAGTGAGCAGTTAAAACAGCAAATATCGGCTTCAGATTTAGATGTTACCATTACAGACGATGCCACTTTTAAGTTAGACACAGTCGCCTTTGCACATTTACACAACCATTCTCAATTTTCTATTTTACAGTCAACATCAAGTATAGAAAAGTTGGTTAAAACCGCCGGAAAATTTAATATGCCAGCTGTAGCCTTAACCGATATTGGCAATATGATGGGTGCTTTTAATTTTGTATCTGAAGTCTCTAAATACAATTCAGCCGTAGAAAAAGCGAATGAAAATTTAGAAGAAAATCAAAAACCACAACAAAAAATAAAAGGCATAGTTGGATGTGTCTTTAACATTTGTGAAAATTATAAAGACCGCACTCATAAAGACAATGGCTATCAAATGGTGCTCTTGGCAAAAAACAAGCAAGGGTATCACAATTTGGCTAAAATGGCTTCAATGGCCTATACCGAAGGTTTTTATTATGTGCCGCGCATAGATAAAACTGTTTTACAACAGTACAAAGACAATTTAATAGTATTGAGTGGCGATTTACGGGGAGAAATTTCGAGTAAAATTTTAAATATTGGCGAGCAACAAGCAGAAGAAGCCCTGCTGTGGTGGCGCGATACTTTTAAGGATGATTTTTATATTGAATTGATACGTCATAATCAAGAAAATGAAAATCATGTCAATAAAGTTTTAACCGATTTTTCTAAAAAACACAACATCAAAGTTGTGGCAACAAACACCACTTTTTATATAGAAAAAGAAGATGCAGAAGCTCATGATATTTTATTATGTGTAAAAGACAACGAGAAAAAAGATACCCCAAAAGGACGTGGTCGCGGTTATAGATTTGGTTTGCCAAACAGCGACTATTATTTTAAAAGTCCTGATGAAATGAAAGCGCTGTTTAAAGATATTCCCGAAGCTATTCAGAACATCCAAGAAATTGTAGATAAAATTACGCCCTTTAAACTTGCAAGAGAAGTCTTATTACCCAAATTTGATATCCCTAAAGAATTTAGAGATGCTGAAGATGCCGAAGATGGTGGTAAACGCGGTGAAAATAATTACCTCAAACATTTAACGTATTTGGGCGCTAAAGAGCGCTATCCAGATATTGATACAGCAACCAAAGAACGCATAGATTTTGAATTGTCAATTATTAAAAAAACAGGCTATCCGGGGTATTTTTTAATCGTACAAGACTTTATTGAAGAAGCCAGAAAAATGGGCGTTTCGGTTGGGCCAGGGCGTGGTTCTGCGGCGGGCTCTGTGGTGGCGTACTGCTTAAAAATAACCAATATAGATCCTATAAAATATGACCTCCTTTTTGAGCGTTTTTTAAATCCAGATAGGGTGTCCTTACCCGATATCGATATAGATTTTGACGACGAAGGACGTCAAAAAGTAATTAATTATGTCATCGATAAATACGGTGCTAATCAGGTAGCTCAAATCATAACCTACGGTACTATGGCCGCCAAATCGGCTGTACGTGATACGGCACGGGTACTTGATTTGCCCTTGCAGGACGCCGACAGATTGGCTAAGATGATTCCCGGTATAAAATTGCAAAACATTTTTGGGGATGACGCTAAAAGTAAAGCCAAACGGGGCAGTTTAAAGACAGACGAACAAGAAAGCGTTAAAGAACTCATTGCTTTAGCCGAAGGCGATACACCAGAAGCACAAACCCTAACACAAGCCAAAGCTATTGAAGGCTCTGTGCGTAATACAAGGAGTCACGCCTTGGGAGATCGGAAGAGTGGCATGGGGACCCAAAACCCCCCCC
>CAZGZH010000294.1:0-3077 GCA_964529645.1 uncultured Flavobacteriaceae bacterium | reverse complement strand
AAAAGTAAAGTTTAATCTGTTATCAATATGATTATCATCTGTAAAATGATTAATAGTTGGTGGAACAATACCATATTTCATGGCAAGTATTGAGGCAATAGCCTCAATGGCACCGGCAGCACCTAACAGGTGACCCGTCATAGATTTTGTTGAATTGATGTTAATGCTGTAAGCATGCTTACCAAAGACTTCTTTAATAGCTTTTGATTCTGCAATATCACCTAATGAAGTTGAAGTGCCATGCATGTTGATGGTATCAACATCTTCGAGTTTAACGCCGGCATTTTTAATACAGTTTTTCATCACATTTATAGCACCTAGTCCTTCGGGGTGTGGAGCTGTAATATGATGTGCATCTGCCGATAAACCTGCTCCAACAAGCTCGGCATAAATGGTTGCGCCACGATTTACGGCATGTTCGTACTCTTCTAAAATTAATGCTCCGGCCCCTTCGCCTAATACAAAACCATCTCGGTCTTTATCAAAAGGTCTTGAGGCTGTTTTAGGATCGTCGTTTCGGGTAGATAAGGCAAACATGGCATTGAAACCACCTACACCGGCAATGGTTATAGCGGCTTCTGAGCCGCCTGATACCATAACATCGGCATAACCTAAACGAATATAGCTTAGCGCATCTGTCATAGCATTTGCCGATGAGGCACATGCTGCAACTGTTGTAAAGTTAGGACCTCTAAATCCGTATTTAATTGAAATATAGCCTGGAGCAATATCGGCTATCATTTTTGGAATAAAAAAAGGATTAAATCTAGGTGTTCCATCTCCATCAGAAAAATTTAAAATTTCTTGCTGAAAAGTTTCCAAGCCACCAATTCCGGCACCCCAAATAACCCCGACTCTATCTTTGTTTACTTTGTCTAAATTCAATCCAGAATCTACAATAGCTTCATCTGTAGCCACCATAGCATATTGGGTAAATTTATCCATTTTACGCGCGTCTTTCCTGTTGATAAAATCTGTTACCTCAAAGTTCTTTAATTCACAAGCAAATTGTGTTTTAAACTTTGACGCATCAAAACGAGTGATGGGACCGGCTCCGCTAACACCGTTAACTAAGCCGTTCCAATACTCATGTAGATTATTACCAATTGGTGTCAAAGCACCAAGCCCAGTTACAACTACGCGTTTTAATTTCATATAAAGCTTCTTATTTGGCCGCTTCGATATAAGAAATAGCTTGACCTACTGTACTGATGTTTTCAGCTTGGTCGTCTGGTATTTGAATATCAAATTCTTTTTCAAATTCCATAATTAACTCAACAGTATCAAGTGAATCTGCTCCCAAATCGTTTGTGAAGCTAGCTTCTGTAGTTACTTCATTTTCGTCAACACCTAGTTTGTCAACGATTATTGCTTTTACTCTTGATGCAATGTCAGACATAATTTTTTAGTTTTAATTATAATTAGACTGCAAAAATAAAAAACTTTAATATATAACAGCCTTTTTATTTAAAATATACTGTTTTTATACTTTAAATTAAGTCAGATTATTCTTTGACAGTGTTTATTTTATCCGTTTTTTTGTGGTGAATTAAACTAAAATTAAGTTGAAACACTTAGTCATTTTTGCTTCGGGGTCGGGGTCTAACGCCGAAAATATTTTTAACTATTTTAATGATAATAGTACTGTTAAGATTGATTTAATAGCAACTAATAATCCGCAAGCGGGTGTTATTGAGCGCGCTAAACGCTTAAAAACACCTTTTAAAGTATTTAACAGAAAACAATTAAACGGCGGCGATTGGCAATATTGGACGTCCTTAGCTCAAGCCGATTTAATAATATTAGCAGGTTTTTTATTAAAAATACCTTCTGACTTTATTGCTAAATTCCCTAATAAGATTGTCAACATTCATCCGGCACTTTTACCTAAATATGGAGGGAAAGGCATGTATGGCGATAGGGTGCACCGTGCTATAGTTGCCAATAAAGAAGCAGAATCGGGCATTACCATTCATTATGTCAATGAAAATTACGATGAGGGTGCCATTATTTTTCAAAAATCTTTCGCGCTTGACGCGGATGAAACACCAGAATCACTGGCCCAAAAAATACATAAACTTGAGTACAAACACTTTCCAGAAGTAATCGCTAAAATTTTAAATGATGCCTAAAGATAAAGTACATATTTATACAGATGGCGCTTGTAGTGGTAACCCTGGTAAGGGAGGGTATGGTATTGTAATGGAATGGGTAGGAAAACCTTATAAAAAGGAGTTTTCTGAAGGCTATAGACATACCACTAATAACCGTATGGAACTTTTGGCAGTGATTGTGGCTTTACAAAATTTAAAAACAGACAACTTAGATATTTCTATTTTTTCTGATTCAAAATATGTGGTAGATGCTGTCGCAAAAAAGTGGGTGTTTGGTTGGGAGAAAAAGTATTTTGTAGATAAAAAGAACAGTGATTTATGGATTCGCTTTTTAAAGTTATACCGCAAACATCATCCTAAATTAATATGGGTAAAAGGGCACAACAACCATCCTCAAAATGAACGTTGCGATAAATTAGCCGTTGCGGCGTCGCAAAAAAAGGAATTACAAATTGATGTACAGTTTGAAGGGAAGAAACCGCCTAAGTTGCTTTAAGATAACTAACATAATTTTTGTCATTCCGACGATAGGAGGAATCTCAAGATTAAAATAGTACAAAGTATTTATTCCATTTAGAAGTAAGTAGAGATTCTTCACTGCGCCATGCTGGCTCAGAATGACATTAGTTCGCCATTGCGAAGGAGGAACGACTGTGGCAATCTCTTAAAATATAGTGAGACTGCCACGCTAAGCTCGCAGTGACGTTTTTATTTTAAGCCAACATCATTTTAGCTTTTTTAACAGCTGCAACCAAAGCATCTACTTCTTCAATTGTGTTATAAAAAGCAAACGACCCCCTTACCGTTCCCGGAATACCATAAAAATCCATGATAGGTTGTGTACAATGATGACCTGTACGCACGGCAATGCCTAATTTGTCAACAATACTACCAATATCAAAAGGATGAATGCCCTTAATATTGAACGAAATAACACTTGTTTTTTGAGCAGAAGTGCCATAG
>CAZGZH010000293.1:0-3086 GCA_964529645.1 uncultured Flavobacteriaceae bacterium | reverse complement strand
TAAAACCTGTTCTTTAGTATTGATATAAAACTGATGTTGCGATTCTTTATTAGTAGTATTCAACAACTTTTCTTTTTTTAAAACATTTTTAAGTTGTTTGGCTACAGCAAAACCAGAGTCAATTATATTTACTTTTGGCCCAACAATTTTTCTTATCTGCGGTATTAAATAGGGGTAATGTGTACATCCCAACACCAAACAATCTATATTTTTTAACAACATGGGGTGTAAGTATTTTAAAAGGAGTTGTTGCGTTTTATTTGAGTTGGCAGCTCCTTTTTCAATGAGGTCAACAAGTCCATCACCATTTTGTTCGTGAATAGTTATATTGTTAGAAATAGCATCAGATGTTTTGCTAAAAAGTTGACTGCTCAATGTCCCTTGGGTGGCTAAAACACCAATATTATTAGTCTTGGTTTTTAGTGCCGCAGGTTTAATAGCGGGTTCAATCCCTATAAAAGGCACTTTGTAATTATTTCTTAAGTAAGCAATGGTATTTGTTGTAGCAGTATTACAAGCTACCACAATAATTTTACACCCTTTTTTTAATAAGAATTCAGTATTTTTTATGCTTAATTTTAAGATCTCATCCTTAGGTTTTTCACCGTAAGGTGCATTTAAAGCGTCGGCAAGGTAAAGTGTATTTTCTTGAGGTAGTTGTTTGTTAATTTCTTTCCAAATAGAGGTGCCACCAATACCAGAGTCAAAAATGCCAATAAGATTTGAATGTTCCATAAACTTAATGTAAAAATAGAAAATCCCGCATAAAGCGGGATTTATTAATAAGAAATATTTAAATTTTTTATTTTATTCCTAATTTAGTTTTTACGGCAGGTAAAATATCTTCACCTTCAAATACTAATAAGCCTTTACCTGGCGCTGAATCAAAAATGTATTTTAAACCTTTTGCTTTGGCAACATCTTGAATAGCTTTTTGAGCTTTTTCTAAAATAGGCTTTAGCAAGTCTCTTTGTTTTTGTTGCAATTCTTTATCGGCAGTCTGTGCATAAACTTGTAATTTCTTTTGAAGATCTTGTACTTCTTTTTGACGGATAGCATTTTCTTCGGCGGTTTTACTTTCTTGCTCTTTACCGTATTTTAAATATTTAGCTTGCAAAGCATTGGCTTGAATTTTATAATCGGTGTCATATTGTTGACCCAATTTTTTTAATTCATTTTGCATCGCTTTTGTTTCGGGCATTGCGGCAATTAGTTCATCACTGTTTACATGACCTATTTTAACTTGGGCACTCGTGCTATAGCTCAAGAATAATACTGCTGCTACTAATAAAATTTTAATGTGTTTCATTTTTACTGTTTAATAATTGTTAATACTTAATTGTCTTTCTTTTTTTTATCTTTTCTGGCTTGCTGTGCAGAATCGCGTTTGCGAATAAGTTCTTCTTTATATTTTTCTAATTCTTTTATACGTGCTGCACGTTTGTCAAGAGCCGCTTTTCTATCGGCTGCTTTTTTCTTAGTTTTTGCTTCTTTTGCCAAACGAATTTTCTCTAACATAATCTTTCGTTTCGCATTACGCGCTTCAATGCGTTTTAACACGTCGTTAGAAGGCACGTCTTTTATTATGCTTGTATCTTTATCTAAAGGTTTTGTCGCTACAGAAATAGTGTCTTTGGTTTCTATTTTAGCAGTTGTTAAAGTGTCTTTATTTGACGTATTTACGTCGATGGCTACTTTGCTAACGACATCTTTTTTACCAGTGACTTTACTTTTGTTGACCACCGATTTTTGAACGGTATTTTTAGCTGTTTTTTTTCTAAAAATGCGACTAAATCTAGAAGTCTTTTTAGATTTATTTACCGTTTTATTGGCCACTTTATTTTTTGCTTTTTTGCGTTTAGCCTGTATAGCTTTTTGCTTTTGATCTCTAACAATACCGTTTACAACTAAGTCGCTAATATCAAATCGTTTGTTAGTGTAAAGGAGTATTAAATCGCTGCTTTTGTCTATAACAAAATCATAACGCTTTTTAACGGCAATTTCTTGAATGTAGTTATATACTTTATCTTGAATGGGCTGAACCAATAATTTTCTGTACAAATACAAATCACCTTTAGGACCAAAATAAGCTTCTTGTAATTTTTTATAATCTTGTTCTTTGTAATAAATATCGTCTTCGCGTTCTTGAATGAGTTCTGGCGTAAGTAAAGCTTTTTCGTTACTAAAATCTTTCTTTAAAGCTTCAATATCATTTTTTTCGCGATCTAAACGTCTTTGCCAAGCTCTTACTTTAGTGTCTAACTGATTTTGTGCTTTACTGTATTCAGGTACATTTTCTAACACAAATGCCATATCTATATAAGCCAAACGTTGCGCTTTTTGAGCAAAGCTTAATTGACTAACAAGAGTCAAGAAGAGAGCTATATATATATGTTTTTTAATCATTTAGTTTATCTTTATAAATAATCGTGCCAAATTTTAATCAAAAGCAAAGATAGTGTTTTTTTAAAACTGTTGTCCTATTATAAAGTGTGTCTGCCATCCAGATTTTATGTTAGTTCCAGGTATATTATCTAGACCATTACCAAAATCAATTCCTAACAATCCAAAGGCGGGCATAAATATTCTAATACCAAAACCATAAGAACGTTTCAATTCAAAAGGTTTATAATTAATAAATCCGTCATAAGAATTACCTCCTTCTATAAATGTTAATCCATAAATAGAGGCAGATGGTTTTAAAGTTAATGGATAACGCAACTCGAACTGAAATTTATTGTAAACAGTACCCCCAAAACTTGACGACAAACTAGAATTAGGGTAGCCACGTAAGCCTATTGTTTCTCTACCGTCAAACTGACCAGAAGCCAGACCATCGCCACCTACATAAAAACGCTCAAAAGGCGAGTCGCCAAGAGTGTGGTTGTAAGCCCCTAAAAAGCCAAATTCTGCATTAGACATTAAGACTAATTTATCTACTAAAGAGGTGTACCATTTAGCTTTAAATGACGCCTTGTAATATTCTAACCATTTTAATTTTTCTTCTTGAGTAGCATTTGTATAGTCTTTATTATTGAAAGAAGAATAAGGGAGTGTAAACTTAAATCCTAAACTAAAATCTGAAC
>CAZGZH010000292.1:0-3102 GCA_964529645.1 uncultured Flavobacteriaceae bacterium | reverse complement strand
AGTTGTGGTTCGATTTCTAAGATTCCTGTACCACAACCTTTAAATAACGCTGTAAATCTATCCGTAAAAAAAGCCCCGCTTACCAAATTTCAAAAAGAAAATTGGGCACATGCCGATTTAATGACAGATACCATCCCTGGTATGAGTCTTGATAAAGCCTATAAATTTTTAGAAGGCAAAAAAGGTGTACAAGTCATTGTGGGTATTGTAGATTCTGGTGAAGATATTGAGCACGAAGATTTGAGTGCTAATATTTGGACCAATCCTAAAGAAATTGCGGGTAATGGTATAGACGATGATAAAAACGGTTTTGTAGACGATATTCACGGATGGAATTTCTTAGGTAAAACACTTCACGAAAACATTGAATTAACCCGTTTACTCAAAAAATTTAAACCTCGTTTTGACGGTAAAGCCGTAACTGATATTGCTGAAGCTGATAAAAAAGACTTTGCACAATATCAAGAAATGAACAAAGTTTACGAGGCTAAAATAAAGGGACTTTCTCCTCAAAAACAATTTGTAGATATGCTTTACGACGCTTATAAAAGCTTGGCAAAAGCTATGAATAAAGAAACTTTTACTGGTAAAGATCTTGAAGCTTTTAAAACCGAAGATGCCGCTTTATTAAAATCTAAAAATCTAATTGCCAAAGGTATATTTGCACGTGGTGCCACTTTTAAAAGTTTAGAAGGCTATAAAGATTACTTAGACGGACAATTAAATTATTACTATAATTTAAAATTTAACGGTCGTAAACAAGGTGATAATTACGAGGTAAATGAACCTAAAGTATATGGCGATAATGATGTTATTGGCAATAAAAACATAGAACAACATTCTACCCACGTAGCAGGTATTATTGGTGCTGTTAGAAATAATGGTCTTGGTATGAATGGTGTGGCCAAAAATATTAAAATTATGCCTGTTCGTACTGTCCCTGAAGGTGATGAATACGATAAAGACGTGGCTAATGGTATCCGTTATGCAGTTGACAATGGTGCTAAAGTTATTAATATGAGCTTTGGAAAAGGGTACTCACCCCAAAGCCAATGGGTATATGACGCCATAAAATACGCCGAAAGCAAAGACGTTTTATTAGTGCATGCGGCTGGCAATGATGCCGCCGATAATGACAAAGTTCACAATTTTCCTAACGATGCTAAAGATTGGAAAACAGAATTTGCAGATAACTTGATTACTGTTGGAGCAATGTCTTCAAATTACAGCGAAAAATTACCTGCCAGTTTTACAAATTACGGCAAGTTAAACGTAGATGTTTTTGCGCCGGGTGTTAAGATCTATTCTACTATTCCGAATAATAAATACGAATATTTTAATGGTACGTCAATGGCATCGCCAGAAGTAGCTGGTATAGCCGCTTTAATTCGCTCTTATTATCCTAAACTAACCGCCAGTCAGGTAAAACACATTTTGATGAATTCCGGTATTAAAATTGACAAAGAAGTGTTGTTACCGGGTGGAAAAGGTAAAAAAGTGCCTTTTGCCAGCCTATCTGTTTCAGGACGTATTGTCAATGCTTATAACGCTTTACGCATGGCAGATCAAATGGTAAACGGCAGATAAACGGGCCATCACATTTTTAACAAAATTTTAAAGGGTAAATAACTTATATTTACCCTTTACTTTTTACAACCAATTATTATGAAAAACATATTTACAGTTCTGTTTACATTATTTATATTGAGCTCTCAGGCGCAAAACGGCACTTATTGGCAACAACATGTTAACTACACTATGAACATTGATATGAATGTGGGCAATTACCAATACGACGGTACGCAAACCTTGGTTTACACCAACAATTCACCAAATACTTTAAATAAAGTTTTTTATCATTTATATCCCAATGCTTTTCAGCCGGGGTCAGAAATGGATATCCGTGTTCAAAACATTGTCGACCCTGACAGACGTATGGTTAATAATTTAGGGACTAGAGAAAAACCTATTTACGAAAGCCGTATAGCCAAACTCAAACCCGATGAAATTGGTTTTATAAAAGTGTTAAGCTTAAAACAAGACGGTAAAGCTGTCGCTTTTAAAGTCAGTGGAACCGTCCTTAAAGTGATACTTAACAAGCCGCTAAAACCTAGAGAAAGTACCACTCTTAAAATGGTTTTTAAAGGACAGTTACCTGTACAAGTACGTCGTTCAGGACGCAACAATAAAGACGGGGTAGCGCTATCAATGACGCAATGGTATCCTAAATTGGCTGAGTACGATTTTGAAGGCTGGCATGCCGACCCGTATATTGCCCGTGAATTCCATGGCGTTTGGGGTGATTTTGACGTTAAAATAAGTATCGATAAAAATTATACTATAGGCGGCACAGGTTATTTACAAAATCCACAAGAGGTAGGTCATGGCTATGAAAACCCTTTAAAAAAACTTAAAAAACAACACGGTAAAAAACTAACATGGCATTTTATTGCCCCCAATGTGCACGACTTTACTTGGGCTGCAGACCCCGATTATATCCACGATATAAAACAAGTACCCAATGGAGCCACGATGCATTTTCTCTATAAAAATGACCCAAAAGTCACAGCCAATTGGAAAGCCATGGAAGATGATGCTGTTAAAACCATGCAATATTACAACAGCACTATTGGTAAATATCCTTATAAACAATACTCTATTATTCAAGGCGGCGACGGTGGCATGGAATACGGCATGTGCACACTTATAACTGGCGGTGCCAATTTAGAAGGTCTTGTAGGTACTATGCGCCATGAGATGGCCCATTCTTGGTTTCAGTTTGTATTGGCCACTAACGAAAGTGAACATCCTTGGATGGATGAAGGCTTTACTTCGTTTATCTCAACTATGGCACGCAATACTATGAGTAAAAAACCTGTTAAAAATCCGTTTCAACGTACTTATGGTGGCTATTATTATTTAGTAAAATCAGGAAAACAAGAACCGCTTAGCACCCATGCCGACCGCTTTAACACGAACATGGCGTACAGTATTGCCAGTTACGTTAACGGGCAAATGTTCTTATCGCAATTAGGCTATGTTATCGGTTGGGATAACCTGATGAAAACCTTAAAAAATTATTATGCCGATTGGAAAATGAAA
>CAZGZH010000291.1:0-3129 GCA_964529645.1 uncultured Flavobacteriaceae bacterium | reverse complement strand
AAATTATTGTTACTTTTGATAAAATATCATTTTTGAATAAACGTCTTCATATTTTATTTTTATGCAGTTGGTATCCCTCAAGAGTCTTACCTGCCAATGGCGATTTTATACAACGTCATGCCGAAGCCGTGGCTACAAAACACCACGTAAGTGTTATTCATGTTGTAACCGATGGAACACTTAATGAAAACTTAGAAATTAAAGATGTAACAGAAAACAGTGTAAGGACTTTAATAGCCTATATAAGCGACAGTAATAACCCTGTTGTGAAATCATATCGGTTTATTAAGGCTTATTTTAAACTGTTAAAACGTGTAGAGAACGTCGACTTAGTTCATTCAAATATCATTTTTCCTGTTGGAATTTTAGCGCTATATTTAAAATGGTTTAAAAATATACCTTATATTATTTCTGAACATTGGTCAGATTATCAGTATCCATTAAACAAGACAATTGGAAGCTTTAAAAAATTTATAATTCAATTAATTGTCAAAAATGCGCAGTTCGTTTGTCCTGTCACCAAGCATTTACAAAAAGCCATGGTAAATTATGGACTAAAAGGTCATTATTATTCTGTGCCAAATGTTGTCAATACTCATGTTTTTAAACCTGCTGATAACTCTAATAATGATTTTACCATTACTCATATATCAAATATGGATGATAAGTATAAAAATATAAAAGAACTGCTAAAAGCTATTGATGAATTACAGACTGAAATTCCAAATTTAAAACTAATGCTCATTGGTAGCGATAATAAAAGATATAACGAATTGTCAAAAAACATTTCTCTTAAAAACATTTGTTTTGTAAATCATATTCATCATAAGAAAATAGCTTCCTATTTAAATAATTCAGATGTGTTTGTGCTTTTTAGTAATTACGAAAATTTACCTTGCGTAATATTAGAAGCTTTTGCCTGCGGTGTTCCTGTGGTTGCGACAAATGTTGGTGGTATTAGCGAATATTTTCCAAAAGATTTTGGCTTTTTAGTAGAACCCAAAGATAAAAGTGCTTTTAAAAGTGCTATTCTTAATATTTACAATTCTGTTAAAAAACCTGATAAACAGCTCATGCACCAATATGCGAAAAAACACTTTGGGCAACAAGCTATTGCAACTTCATTTTCTGAACTTTACATCCAATCTTTATCTAAAAGCAATTAATTATGTGTGGCATAGCAGGAATCATATCTTTTAAAGGCGCTAATAATCAAATTAGCGCAATTAAAAATATGACCGATAGTTTACAAAAACGCGGTCCTGATGATGAGGGATTTTTACTTTTTAACGATAAGCCCTTACCCTACTATGGCAGTAAATCTTCTAAATACAATCATAATTCAGCATTAAATTACATACCAATAAATCACATAGATACTGCTCAAAATACAAAAAGCAATTTAGCATTTGGTTTTAAAAGACTGTCTATTATAGACCTATCTTACACAGCTCACCAACCTATGTGCGATGATTCTAAACGGTATTGGATTATTTTTAATGGCGAGATTTACAATTACAAAGAGATAAAAAAAGAATTACAAGATTTAAATCACAGCTTCTATTCAAATTCAGATACAGAAGTTGTTTTAAAAGCCTATATCCAATGGGGTACAAAGTCTCTACAAAAATTTAACGGCATGTTTGCTTTTGCCATTTTTGATACCTTATCTAAAAATATTTTTATAGCTAGAGATCGTATCGGTATTAAACCTCTTTATTTTTTTAAAAATGACAAAACCTTTCTTTTTGGAAGCACCATCAAATCTATAATTGATTCAAAACTTTATAAACCCGAAATAAATTGGGAAGGCCTCTGGCAAAATTTTACTTTTTCAATGGCACAACGCCCCAATACCTGCTTTTTAAATATTAAAGGATTAGAACCAGGTCATTTTTTAAATTTAGATATCGCTACTGGCACGCTTACAAAAACCAAATATTGGGATATTCCAACAAATACACAAGACTTTGGTATGACCGAAAAAAAAGCGGCCAACTTATTAGAAGAAGCCCTTTTTAAATCTATAAAATACAGGCTTCAAGCCGATGTAGAGGTAGGTACTTTTATGAGTGGTGGTATTGATTCAACAACAATCTCTGCCATTGCCTCTAAAATACAACCCAATATTAAGGCTTTTACATTAGGATTTAAATCAAAATACAGTGAATACGCCGAGATAAATCAGGCCAAAGAAACAGCTGCAATTAACCGTTTAAATCATATTATTCATTACGAAAATCCCAATACTATTTTAAACAATATTGACAGTATAGTTACTGGTTACGAAGAGCCTTACCACCATCTCCCTGCCAATTTTATTTTATCTAAAGCGGTTGACCAATATAAAGTTAAAGTTGTTTTAAATGGCCTGGGGGGCGATGAACTTTTTGCAGGTTACCCCTTTTACACCAAACTTAAAAAATGGCATTTATTAAAGTCTTTTAATACCGTTTTAAAGACCTTACCCAGCAATATTAATCCCAGACTTGATGTTGCAAAACAATTGGCTTCCTATCCAAACATGGCACAATATTACACACATTTTAGGAGTACTTTCTATGATGACGACAATAAAAATCTATTTAAAAACAGAGCGTTTAATTCGCTAAAAACACTCGAAAATTTATATCCAAGCAATCATCATTTTACCGATGATATTGAAGCATTGAGTTACTACGATTTAAAATCGTACATAGGTAATCATCAAACCAGAACGGTAGATCAGTTTACCATGAATTTCTCAATTGAAGGACGGTTTCCTTTTCTAGACCACGAGCTCATAGCATTGGCTTTTAAAATTCCCTCAAAATATAAGATCAAAAAGGGTGTTCAAAAATATATTTTAAAACAAGTAGCTAAAAAATATATTGCACCCAGTTGTTTTAAAATGTCTAAAAAAGGTTTTGGATTACCTCTAGAATACTGGTATAAAAACGAACTTAAAGAATTTATATCAGATAATATTAGTGATTTAAAAGCACGGCATTTATTTAACAATCAAGAAATTGACAGAGCTTTTAACAGCAAAAATGTTAGAAAAATATGGCACTTAGTTATGACGGAACAATGGCTTCAAAAATTTTTTGATAAATAATTTTCAAGCATGACAAGTTTAACACAGACTAA
>CAZGZH010000290.1:0-3159 GCA_964529645.1 uncultured Flavobacteriaceae bacterium | reverse complement strand
AAATAGCGCCCATATTTTGTTTATTAACTTGAGTTGGTTGGTTATAGCATATCTTTCCAATTTTTATAGCACATATCGCTATATAGATCTCACTAAATTAATTGCCAGATTAATACTTCAATTTGTAGTATTTACCCTTTCTTATATCTCTTTTTATGCCCTATTACGTTTAAATTTTAACATTTATATCCAAGCAAAAATATTTTTAACATTATTCCCAAGCCTATTAATTGTGAGGCTGTTTTTCTTTTTTGCCCTAAGAGCCTACAGAAAACAAGGCGGTAATTATAGACAGGTTATAATAATAGGAAATAGCGTTAACGAAAAAGACCTTCAAGATTTTTTTATAAATAGAAAAGAATTTGGCTATAAGTATTTTGGTTTTTTTAGCGACAAAAAAACTAAAAACAAATATTACCTCGGCAATATAATTGATTCATTTGATTATGTAATAAAAAATGGAATTGACGAGATTTACTGTTCTTTAAGTGTACTTACAAAAGAGCAAATCAAAAAATTCATAAAATTTTCTGAAGACAATTATAAGACCTTAAAATTTGTTCCAAAAGAAGAAAACCTTCTTACAAACGAACTCAATGTAGAATACTACGATTATATTCCCATTGTTAATTTAAGAAAAAACCCCTTATCTAAGTTCCTTGAAAGTACTGTAAAAAGGCTATTTGATATCTTTTTTTCACTTTTGGTTATTGTATTTATTTTATCTTGGCTTACACCAATATTATTTATTCTTATCAAGTTAGAATCTAAAGGCCCCTTGTTTTTTAAACAATTACGCGAGGGTTTAAACGGCAAGCAGTTTAATTGTTATAAGTTTAGATCAATGAAAAGAAATAAATTAGAAAATGTTATCCAAACCTCAAGAAATGATGAGCGTATAACTAAAATGGGCGCTTTTATCCGTAAGACTAGTATAGACGAATTGCCTCAATTTATAAATGTATTTTTAGGCTCAATGAGTGTTGTAGGACCAAGACCTCATATGATTTCACAGGGTGATAAGTTTAAAAAAATTGTAGATAAATATACAGTGCGCCACTTTGTAAAACCTGGGGTTACTGGTTTGGCTCAAGTTAAAGGATTTAGAGGGGAAATTACAAAATCATCTGATATACAAAACCGTGTAAAATACGACATATTTTATATTGAAAATTGGTCATTATTACTCGATATTAAAATTATTGTACTAACAATTCTTAACGCTTTTAAAGGCGAAGAAAATGCTTTTTAATTTATGAATATTCTTATTCTTGGCTCAGGAGGTCGCGAACATACAATAGCTTATAAAATAAGCCAAAGTAAATTGCTAAATACTTTATTTATAGCACCGGGCAATGCTGGCACACGACAATTAGGAACAAACCTAAACTTAAGCCCTACAGATTTTAAAGCGGTAAAGCAAGCTGTGTTAAAATACAACATTAATATGCTGATTGTCGGTCCAGAAGACCCTTTAGTAAAAGGTATCCACGATTTTTTCTTAGCAGACAATCAACTAAAAAATGTAGCGGTTATTGGCCCTCAAAAAATAGCGGCACAACTTGAAGGGAGTAAAGAATTTGCCAAAGAATTTATGATACGTCATAATATTCCAACAGCGCAATACCAAAGTTTCACAGAAGAGAACTTAATAAAAGGCTATCGCTTTTTAGAAAGCCTAAAACCACCCTATGTTTTAAAAGCCGATGGTTTGGCCGCCGGTAAAGGCGTGGTTATTTTAACCGATTTAAACAAGGCTAAAGCCGAACTTAAAGCGATGCTTTCCGATAAAAAATTTGGTGAAGCCAGCACTAAGGTTGTTATAGAAGAATTTTTAGACGGTATAGAAATGAGCTGTTTTGTATTAACCGATGGTAAACATTATGTAAACCTTCCCAACGCCAAAGATTACAAACGCATTGGTGAAGGCGATAAAGGACTCAACACGGGTGGTATGGGAGCTGTTTCGCCCTTCCCTTTTGCAGACGAGGTCTTTTTAAATAAAATAGAAGAACGCATTATTAAGCCCACCGTAAACGGATTGCAAAAAGACAACATTCCTTTTGTGGGTTTTATTTTTATAGGCCTGATAAAAATTGGTAACGACCCTTATGTAATTGAATATAACGTAAGGATGGGTGACCCAGAAACCGAAGTGGTTTTCCCACGTATAAAATCAGATGTGTTGGCGCTTTTTAAGGCTGTAGCCGATAAAAAATTAGATACTTTTAATTTGGAAATTGATAATCGTTCAGCCACTACCGTTATGTTGGTTTCGGGTGGTTACCCCGAAGCTTACGAAAAAGGGAAAACCATTTCTGGTATTGAAAATGTAAAAGAGGCTATAGTGTTTCACGCCGGCACAAAATTAGATAGCAGTAAAACCTATACTAATGGGGGACGCGTTTTAGCGGTTACGTCATTTGGTAACGATTTTAAAGAGGCCTTAAAAAAATCGTATAAAAACATTGCAAAAATTCATTTCGAAAAAATGAATTACCGCAAAGACATTGGTTTCGATTTGTAAAGTCTTCGACTCCGTTCAGACTGACAAAAATAGATAACTGTACAAAATTATTTGTCAGGTTGAGCGCAGTCGAAACCTAAGTTGTACCTTTGGTTTTGATGGAAAAACCCAATAAAAAGAAAATTCTCATAACACCTCTAAACTGGGGTTTAGGTCATGCCACACGCTGTATTCCGATTATTAATGCACTGATAAAAAACAATTTTACACCTATTATCGCTTCAGACGGAGATGCCTTATTATTACTGCAAAAGGAGTTCCCAAAATTAATATCATACGAACTTCCAAGTTATAATATTACATATCCACAATACTCAAAATTATTTTTAACACATTTTTTATTTAAAATACCACACTTTTTTAAAACGCTTAAAGCGGAAAATAAAGCGATTCAAAAAATTGTAGTATCAGAAAATATAGTGGGCATTATATCAGATAACCGTTTTGGCTGTTATCACCCCAATATAAAATCGGTTTATATAACACATCAATTAAGGGTCTTATCGGGGATGTTTACTTTTTTGACTTCTAAAATGCATCAAAAAACGCTTCAAAATTTTGACGCCTGTTGGGTGCCAGATGACGCCAATCATACTTTTTCAGGAACACTTTCTAAAGTCAGTTTACCTAAT
>CAZGZH010000289.1:0-3169 GCA_964529645.1 uncultured Flavobacteriaceae bacterium | reverse complement strand
AAAATGCCATATAATACCCATTTTTCACAAAATGTCTCAGTTTTTCACGGAAAACAACTTCCTGAGAAAGCTACGATTGTGGGGTATGCAGCCATAATAGAGGCGTTGGGTTTACCTATTCCAATACCCGATAATATTACACTCATCAGCGAAAAACACAGGACCTACCAAACAAATGAATGGAAAGTGTTAACTCCAAGGCATCAGCCCAAAGAAACACTTTACCATCAGCTTGTTTTTGCTTTAAAATACGAAGGCATCAACTTGTTATTTTTTAAAACATTATTTGAAAAACTGCCGGAAAAAGAAATTGTAAACCTTCTACAAATAGAAGTTACGGGGCAATATACCCGTAAAATATGGTTTTTATTCGAGTGGCTTATGGGGAAAAAACTTCCAATTCCAGATCTAACTATAAAAAACTACATCCCATTAGTTGAAAACAAACTACAATATGGTCTGCAAATAGGAATGCGTTCTTCCCGCCACCGAATAGTAAATAACCTGCCGGGTACCGTAAACTTTTGTCCACTTATTCGGAAGACAAAAAAATTAGAAAACTACATCAAGCAAGATATTAAAGAAAAAAAGATTAATACCCTTAAAGGATTTCATAAAGAGTTACTACAACGTACCGCAGCATTCTTATTATTAAAAGACTCAAAAGCCTCATTTAGCATAGAAGGTGAGCACCCAAAAAGTAAACGCACCGCACGTTGGGGAAAAATTATCGGGCAAGCAGGTACAAAAATATTAAACCAGGAAGAGCTATTAAGATTACAACAAGAAGTGATAGAAAATTCACGTTTTGTAAAAATGGGTTTCCGCAAACAAGGTGGTTTTGTAGGCGAGCATAATAGAACTACCGGCGAACCTATCCCGGAGCACATATCGGCAAAATGGCAAGATATACCACTTTTAATAGAAGGCTTGATTAACACAAACTCAATATTGGTAAATAGTGAAATAGATGCCGTATTAGCAGCAACAAGTATTGCCTTTGGTTTTGTGTTTATACATCCATTTGAAGATGGCAATGGCCGCATTCACAGATATTTAATACACCACATATTAGCAGAAAAACAATTTACCCAACAAGGGTTGATTTTTCCTGTTTCAGCCTCTATATTAAACCACATTATCGATTACAGAAAAACATTAGAACGGTATTCTCACCCAATTTTAGATTTTATAGATTGGAAAGAAACTAAAGACCATAATATTGAAGTGTTAAACGAAACAATAGATTATTATCGTTATTTCGATGCTACCACTCAAGCAGAATATCTATACGATTGTGTAAATGACACCATAGAAAACATTATTCCACAAGAAATTGCATATCTTCAAAAATATGATGCCTTTAAACAGTATTTAGATGAAGAGTTCGAAATGCCCGACCGTATGATTGCTTTGTTAGTTCGTTTATTAGAACAAAATGAAGGAAAAATATCAAAAAGAGCAAAAGAAAAAGAATTTAAAGCGCTTTCTAAGCAAGAAATTGATGCTATTGAAAAAAATTACAAACTGATTTTCAATAATTTATGACAACCCAACCCGAACAAATATTAGAAAATAATCTTGTTGCTCAATTACAAAAGCTGGGCTACAAATATGTAGTCATCAAGGATGAAAACGACTTATTGGCTAATTTAAAATCTCAATTAGAAATTCACAACAAAACAGAACTTTCCGAAAATGATTATAAGCAGATATTAAACTACATCAACAAAGGCGATATTTTTGAACGAGCTAAAATTTTGCGAGACCGTGTGCCTTACACCAACGATATAGGCGAACACAAAACAGTTGAATTAATCGACCAGATTGCCTGGTGTAAAAATCAGTATCAGGTAACGCAACAGGTAACAATGGAAGGCAAATACAAAAATCGTTACGATGTAACCATTTTAATCAACGGTTTGCCATTGGTCCAAATAGAACTGAAACGCAGAGGATTAGAACTGAAAGAAGCCTTTAATCAAACCAACCGTTACGAAAGACATTCCTATTGGGCAGGGCACGGACTGTTCCAGTTTATTCAGATTTTTGTAATCAGTAATGGCGTAAACACAAAATACTATGTAAATAACCCAATAAAAGCCCGTTCGTTTAAACAAACATTTTATTGGAGCGATGTGGATAATAAACACATTACCCAACTTTCGAGTTTTGCAGATATATTTTTAGAGCCTTGCCATATCTCTAAAATGATTACAAAATACATTGTAATTCACGAATCGGATAAAATATTGATGGCGCTTCGTCCCTATCAATTTTATGCAGTTGAGGCAATAGTTGACAGAACAAAAAACTGCACGAAAAATGGCTATATCTGGCACACCACAGGTTCGGGTAAAACCCTGACATCGTTTAAAGCGGCTCAAATACTAACCAACTTACCAAAAGTTGATAAAGTCGTTTTTGTTGTCGACCGTAAAGACTTAGATTATCAAACCACTAAAGAATTTAACGCATTTAGTAAAGGCAGTATTGACGGCACAAATAATACCAATACTTTGGTAAAACAAATGGTTGCCGCCAATAAATTGATTGTTACTACCATTCAGAAATTGAACTCCGCTATCAGTAAAAAGAGATTTCTAAATAGAATGGAATCGCAAAAGGAAAAGCGAATTGTTTTTATTTTTGATGAGTGCCACCGTTCTCAATTTGGTAAAACCCACGAAGACATAAAAAACTTCTTTGTTAATAGCCAGATGTTTGGTTTTACAGGAACACCAATCTTTGAAAAGAATGCAGGGACTAATGAATACGGCAAACGAACAACTTCGATGCTTTTTGACAAAATCCTGCATAAATATGTAATTACCGATGCAATCCGTGATGAAAACGTATTGAAGTTTTCTATTGAATATATCAGCACCTTCAAAAAGAAAGACCATATTTTAGATATTGATGTAGAAGCCATTGATGAAGTCGAAGTAATGAACGCACCAGAGCGTTTAAATAATGTTACCGATTACATCATCACAAATCATAATCGTAAAACGCATAGCCGTGAGTTTACAAGCATTTTTGCCGTTTCAAGCGTTGATACTTTGATAGAATATTACAAATTGTTTCATCAGAAAAAAGAAGAGGGACAGCATAATTTACGTGTGGCGACTATCTTTTCATATCAAGCCAACGAAGAAGTTTTTTATGT
>CAZGZH010000288.1:0-3169 GCA_964529645.1 uncultured Flavobacteriaceae bacterium | reverse complement strand
CTATAGTATGTATCATTTTTTTTTGAATTATTAAATTTTATTCAAATTTACGAGAAAAATGAGGCTTTAACTATAATTTATTTGATAAAAAAGTTTTTAATTTAGGGGGTGTTTAAAAAAATAAAGCTCATTTTAGGTATTGCTAAAATGAGCTTTTAATAGTTAGTAGAAACAGTGTATTTTTTGATTCTGAACAAACATACCATATTTTATAACTTAATACCAAATTTTTGTTGTGGATGACGTTTTTTTGTATGTAAACGATACTTTTTAAGCGCCCTTTACCAAATTTTATTTCGTAATATTGTTACCTAAAAATAAATTATGCCTTTAGTACGTCCCCTATCACCCGACGCAAACAAAGATGTCAAAAAATTGGCCGAATTTTTTAATGAAACGCTTGGTTTCTGCCCTAATTCGGTTTTAACTATGCAAATTAGACCCGAAATTGCACGGTCGTTTATCAGTTTAAATATGGCGGTTATGGACAATAAAGGACGTGTAACTTCTGCTTTAAAGCGTCTTATTGCTTGGGTATCTAGCAATGCCTCGGGTTGTCGCTATTGTCAAGCACATGCCATTCGTGCTGCTGAGCGTTATGGTGCAGAACAAGAACAACTAGACAATGTTTGGGACTATAAATCACATCCTGCTTTTAACGCTGCTGAACGCGCTGCCCTAGACTTTTCTTTAGCAGCTTCTGTCATTCCAAATGACGTTAACGAAACTATCCAAGCCGAATTACACAAATATTGGGATGATGGTGAAATAGTAGAAATGTTGGGTGTTATATCGCTTTTTGGCTTTTTAAACCGCTGGAATGATTCTATGGGCACTGTTATTGAAGAAGGTGCTGTCGCATCTGCCGAAACCTTTTTAGGTAAACACGGTTGGGAACGGGGGAAACATGTGTAATGAAAAGAATATAGATCGCTTCACTTTTAGATGAAGAATGCCTAAATTAATATAACAAACCAAATAAATATAAGGGTATAGTGTTATGGCTGCCGACTTCTATATCATCTTTTACTACAAAGGCATTATTTATCCCCCTTATTTGTTTTAATGTTTTACTTTTTCCGCCTATTTCAAAGATATATTTTCTATCTACTAAAAAATCACCTTTATCTGCTAAATGAATATCATAAATATTTTTTATTTGGTTTGCAAAAAAAGTCTCACGTAAAGCCCCTATACTTATGTTTTTATATCCCAAAGCGTAAATTAAATTAGTGTTGTTTAAATAAAGTTTTTGAGGCTTTGTTAAAGCACCAATACCTTTTGTGGGTTTATATAATTCTAAAACCAAATCGGCTCTACCAAGTAATTTGATTGCATAAATTAAAAAGCCCCTATACATTTCCAACCGCTGACTAAGTTTTGAAATATTAGGTGTAAACGGTACGCTTTGAGCTATAGCTACCAGTAATTTTTTTATTTTCCTACCATCGGCATAAGTAATGTTTTCAATAGCATTTAAATCAATTTCCAAAATTAAATTGATCGTTTGGTTTAGCTTTTGAATATAACTTTCTTTATTCTCTAAAAAGTAGGGATAAGCGCCGTATTTTAAATAATTTTTAAAATCTCTTATTGGTGTGGGCAATAGGCTTGTGACCTTTCTTGCAATATCTGTGTGATTTTTTAATAAATCTGGCAAATCTACTTTTGGCAGTTTTATGCCATTTTCAAAAAGTATAAATTCTCTAAACGATAACTCTTTTAAATGATAGGTAATAGCTCTTCTGCTCAAATCGGACTCTCCTTTATATATTTCGAGCATTGAAGAAGATGTAAAAATAGTTTTTAGAGTTGGAAACTGGTCATAAATTAGTTTTAACTCTCTTGACCATTGGGGATATTTATGAACTTCATCTAAAAAAAGATGCGTTCCACCATTTTGCACAAATTCTCTTGCTAAAGTAATTAGGGTGTTTTCTAAAAAATACAAATTATCTAATGAAGCATAAAGAGGTTCTGCGTCTTTAGAAAGTTTAAATTTTATGTATTGGAGTAGTAATGTTGTCTTACCGGAGCCTCTTGCGCCTCTAATACCTATAAGCCTATTTGACCAATCGATTTGAGTTAACAAATAGCGTTCTTTAGTAGAAATATTTTTTAAATATAATTCTTGAAGTGAGAATAATTCATCCATAACAGCGCAAATATACTGCATATTGTTTGTTCACACAAACAATAATTATAAAAATTGTTTGTGAACACAAACAATATGATCATTTTTTCAGAAAAGGTGTCCTTTTTTTTATTCAAACCTAATTGTAGGTTTTGCTTAATATTTATTTTGTTAGACTGAAAAGTTAACAAAATTGACAAATTCCAAAAAATGAGTCCTACAAAAATAAATGCCGTGGGAAACTATGAAGATAAAGCAATAAAAGAATATCCTATAAATTTGAATTGGAATAAAAACAGCAAAGATTAGATTTGACTATACTGCTTACTGCAACTGCTCCCGATAGCTATCGGGGCTGAACACTACTTCCGGCCTTCGACCACAATAACAAATTCCCCTTTTGGGGCTTTATTTTCAAAATGAGAAATAACTTCAGAAACAGTCCCACGTATAGTTTCTTCATAGAGCTTTGTCAGTTCTCGCGATACAGAAATCAGACGGTCATTACCAAAATAGTCAGCGAATTGGGTAAGCGTTTTGAGTAATTTATGCGGGGATTCGTAAAAAATCATAGTCCGTGTTTCTTCAGCTAAAAGTTTAAGACGTGTTTGACGGCCTTTTTTTGGGGGTAAAAAACCTTCAAACACAAATTTGTCATTGGGCAAACCGCTGTTTACAAGTGCTGGTACAAAAGCTGTGGCGCCGGGTAAACATTCAATAGCGATATTGTTTTTTACACAAGCTCGCGTCAATAAAAAACCAGGGTCTGAAATAGCAGGTGTCCCCGCATCAGTAATTAAAGCCATACTTGTTCCTTCTTTTAAACGTCTTGTAAGACTCTCAACAACTTTGTGTTCGTTGTGCATATGATGGCTTTGCATAGGCGTGGCAATATCATAGTGTTTGAGTAATTTCCCCGAAGTCCGCGTGTCTTCGGCTAAAATGAGGTCGACTTCCTTAAGCACTTTTACAGCACGAAATGTCATATCTTCTAAATTGCCGATAGGGGTGGGTACCAAATAAAGTTTAGCCATA
>CAZGZH010000287.1:0-3189 GCA_964529645.1 uncultured Flavobacteriaceae bacterium | reverse complement strand
ACCAGACGTTGTTAATTTAAATGATGTCGCGTTACCCATAAAAATTAAAGGGACTTTTACTCAGAAACGGCTTAAGTTTGCAAAAACAATTGAGGCCCCTCCTTTATTATTCAGAGATAATTCTAAACGCAATATAAAGTATTTAGATAAAGCCCATGGCTCTTTTTCTAATCATATAACCCAAATAACACAAGATAGTTTGGGTATTATTTGGATGGGTTCTACAGATGCTGGCTTGGCAAAATACAATGGCAGAACTTTTAAAATAATAGATAAATCTGTTGGATTAGCGGCTAATACAGTCGAAAATATATTTTTAGATGCCGCTAATCGGCTATGGATTAGCAGCTCTTATGGCTTGCATTATATAAAAAACAACACCCTTTTTACACCAAAAGGCGCCTTTAAAAATTATGAATTCAGAACAATTTACGAAGACCGCCGACATAATATTTGGGTGTCGACTTTTAATAATGGCTGTTTAAAATATGACGGGAAACAGTGGTTGGTCTATAATGAAAAATCGGGTTTAACAAAAGGGGGTATTAGCGGTATTTACCAAGATAAAAATGACAATTATTGGTTTGGGTCTTGGACTAACAAAGGTCTGACAAGATTCGATGGTAAAAAGTTCTATCATTATAAACCCGAAAATCATAAACTGGGTATAGATTTCCACGCTTTTGCCGAATACGAAGGTAAATTATGGATGGGAACTTATGCGGGCGGTATTGTGGTTTATGATAAAGGTGCATTTTACCGCTACGATTTTTTTAAGGAACAAGATGGTAATGTTTATTCGTTTGCCCTAAACAAATATGGTTTATGGTTTAATATTTACGGTTTAGGTGTTGGGAATTATCACAGAGGTAAATTCTATTTCTATTTTAAAGAGGATGGTTTGCGCGACAGGCAGTCTTATAAAATATTTAGCGATACTGATGACAATATTTGGGTAGCCGATTTATTTTATGGTTTTTCTAGGATTGATAATGATTTATTTTATAAAGAGACTTTTAACAACAAGTTTAGATCAAATCAAATAGCGTTTATAGGGAAAGACCCAGAAGGGAATACTTGGTTTACACCAAATGGCGGATTAATTACTAAAATAAGAAACAATACCTTAACAACTTATGTAAACAACTCAGATTATAATACGCCCTCTATACACCACAGTTATGGCGGCTATTTTTTAGGAAAGGACAAAGCATGGTTAAGTACAATAGCTGAAGGCGTAGTCTATTTTAATAAAAATACTTTTACATTTTACAATTTTGGTAAGCGGAATGCTTTTGGCCGTATTATAAAAGATAGTTCAGCGCGTTTTTGGTTTGCGTCAAATTTTAGTGGATTGGTATTTAAATCGCCTAAAGGGTTTTATGAATTTGGAAAAAATCAGGGATTGTCAGCTAATACCGTTAACGACCTTGCTTATGTTGGCGATTCGGCTGTTTGGGCGACCGTAAAAAACAAGGGCATTAACGTGATTAAGGAAGATAAGATTTTCTATACCGATAAAAATAACGGCCTTATAAGTAACCAAATTTTAGCCTTATATGTTGATAGTAAAAAACGTATTTGGTTGGCGTCAGAAAATAAGGGTGTCCAAATGATTGACGGCCAGACAAGTTATTCTTTTAACGAGAGTAATGGGCTGTTGTCTAATAAAACAGAAAGCATAGTTGAATCAGAACCCAATGTTTTTTGGGTTACCAGTAACAGAGGTTTAACTAAAATAGCTTTCTTGGAAGACAAAACACTTAAAATAAACACCTTTAACAATAATTATGGCAATAATTTGATTGGTTTATCTGGCGCTGTTTTTAGCCAAGGTAATGGTGAGGTTTTTTGGGGCGCTAGCAAAGGCTTGTTGGTTTATAATAGTAGGTTTAAAGACAAGGTAAATAAGGCACCTATATTATCGCTAGAAAGCTTGCGTATTAATAAAGACGAAAAGCTCAAAGCATTCAAAAAAGGTGACATCATAACATTTTATCACAATGACGATTTTAAAATTATTGTCAATGCCATAAATTGGGGGTTTGAATCAACCCTAAAATATAAATACCGTATTGTTGGCGGTTTAGATAATAAATCTAATTGGAAATTAATGCCGTCAAATGGCATGGCTGTTCTCAATCATTTAAGTTTAGCCGACACTGAGATAATAATTAAAGCTGTAAGTGACGCGGGAGAAAGTAAAGCACTGAGGATTCCTATAAAAATTAGACCCTATTTTTACCAAAACATTTATTATCATTTAATTTTTTGGATTGTCATAATAGGCTTAAACGTTTTGTATTTTCAGTATAAAAAAAGCTTAGCTATTGAGAAGAAAAGAGATTTAGAGCTCATCATATCTCAAAAAACAGCTGTCATATTAAAAGAAAAAGAAGCTTTAGAAAACAGTCATCAAAAAATAGTAACACAAAACAAAGAAAAGGATGCGCTTATTCAGGAAGTACACCATCGTGTAAAAAATAATTTACAGCTTATATCGAGTATGGTGTCTATGCAGTTAAACAGCTTAAAAAGTGCACAATCCAAAAAAATATTACTCGAAACCTATAACCGTATTGCCTCAATGGCACTGGTTCATGAAATTTTATATACCAGAGATAATGTGTCGTATATTTCATTAAAAGCCTATTTATCTGACTTGATACACAACATCAATCAAATGGTAAATTTTGAAAACATAGACATTCAGTTTAATAAGACACTTGAAGACATTCAGCTCAATGTGTCAGACTGTATTGCTTTAGGTATGATTGCTAATGAATCGGTTTCAAATGCCATTAAATATGCTTTTAAAAATATTAAAAACCCGAAAATTGACATCAATTTAAAGTATAATAAAAAATCGAAACATATTACTTTTATTATTCAGGATAATGGTATTGGTATTGATACAGCATACCTTAAAGATATAGATAAATCGCTTGGACTTAGATTAATTACTATTTTTGCAAAACAGTTAAAAGCACATTTAGACATCAAAAATAAAAAAGGCACCAAAATTTCAATTAAATTTAAATGCAAAAATAATGAGGATTGTAATAGGTGAAGATGAAATATTAATAGCCGAGCATCTTAAAGATATTGTCAACTCGTTTAAGCACAAAGTTGTAGGGGTAGGCCATAATAAAGATGAAATATTAATATTGATTGAAAAAACAAAGCCGG
>CAZGZH010000286.1:0-3193 GCA_964529645.1 uncultured Flavobacteriaceae bacterium | reverse complement strand
ATTCTAGTAAAAAATCATTAACCTTTTCATCATTTATAATTTTACGCCAATGTCGGTTTTTACCACCTGTTTTTTGTTCGACAATCACACGATAAAAAATACATTTTCTTCCCGATAAGGGTGCGTATAATACCTCTGAAATGGGTTTGACTTTACCAATAACTTTGGCTAATTGATTTTCCTGAAGACTAGATATAGCTGTTTTGGGTAGTTTTTGTAAAGCTCTTATAACAATTGCTTTCTGGCTAAAATAAATTGCTAGAAAAATAATACCTGCTACAGCTATAAAACCAATTGTACCGACTAAAATTTGGTCTTGATTTTGAGTAATCCATTGGTTAAAATCTTCCATATTACGCTTGTTTTATCAGTAAATAAAAATCGTTTTCTAAAGCCAAATACCCTTGATCGTAACAATAATAATAAGTGTTTCCTGTTTTGGTGGTATAAATTGACGTAAAAAAGTTAAAATCGAAATTGTGATGTATTAATTTACTACGCGTCACTTTTGTTTTGCCTGTTGTGTTGAGCTCAGTTAAAATTTTATAATTCTTCCGCAATCGGTTATTGGTATTACGCATAAGATTTTTACTGTCTTTATTCACTTTGTTATTGTGGGCATTCCGACAATAATCACTACAAAATTTTTTGTCACTGCGCCCTTTTAAAGGGTCGCCGCACTCTAAACAGGTTGTTGTTTGCATTTTAATAAATTTTAATAATCTGTAACATGCCCCCAGTTTTCGCCTGTTTTAATTCGGTATAACTGCATTTCTGAAATACCAAATTGTTTGGCTATCATTTTATAGCGTGTTTTGCGATTGGGGTCGAATATTTTACGTTTAATAATTTTCACTTTAGCTTCACACAATTTATAACTATTGCGCTTTTTTATGTTGCCATTAATTACCTTAGGGTTAGACTTGTTGTGTATAACAACATCACTTCTTGTCCCCCATTTTAAATTGTCGGCACGGTTGTTTGTTTTATCGTGGTCTAAATGCATCACATATTTATAGTTGTTTTCATTTTTTAAAAACAATAAAGCTACAATCCTGTGTGCGTAATGTGTTGCCATTTTACCTGTATTTTTTTTATACCAAAACATATTATAGCCCATGGCTTTAGAAAAACGCATGAGTTTAAATGTACCGTCAGGTTGTTCTTTTTTTACCCTTCCATAATCAGACACAAAAATGCGCTCATTACTATCCCATGTGGCTTGGCTGAAGGGCTTCCAAACCTCATTTCTAAAATGTATCACTGTTATATAGATTGTTTATGCCTTACAAATATATATAATTTTATCCGTTTACAAACGGTTACATCTAATTACATACACTTACAAACGAAAGTAAATGTATGTTAACCGAATCTTTTTTAGAATCGGTCTTTTATTTGCACTGTTGAATCGAACAAACGAGATTCGACTTAATTTAAATCCTTATCTTATGAATACGTTAAGAAACAAAGTACAGCTCATCGGAAACTTGGGAAATGCTCCCGAAATTATCACTTTAGACTCCGGTAAAAAATTGGCAAAATTTTCAATTGCCACAAACGACACCTACAAAAACGCACAAGGCGAAAAAGTACAAGACACGCAATGGCACAATATTGTAGCCTGGAACAAAACAGCAGAAATAGTAGAAAAATATTTAGACAAAGGTAAAGAAGTGGCTATTGAAGGTAAACTTACCACGCGCAGCTACGACGATAAAGAGGGTAACAAACGTTATATAACCGAAGTAGTTTGTAACGAATTGTTGATGTTAGGTAGTAAATAAATTTCCACCTCTTCCAGAGTTTGAAACTCTGGAAGAGGTATTAACGATATGAACCCAACTCCTTTAATAAACGGCCATTACTATCACATCTACAATAGGGGTAATAACAGCGATAATATTTTTTACGAAAAAGAAAATTATTACTATTTTCTTAAACTGTACGATAAATATATCAACCCAATAGCCAATACTTTTGCTTGGTGCTTGTTAAAAAACCACTTTCATATTTTGGTTTATATCAAAAATAGAGATGAAATCAACTCCAAATTGTTGACTTTTAAAACGGTTAAGAGTCCTAAAACAATAAGTGCCTCAAGACAATTTTCTCACTTTTTTAATGCTTATACGCAAGCTATAAATAAAAGACATCACAGAACAGGCAGCTTATTTGAAAAGAATTTTGAAAGAAAGCTGGTAACATCCGAAAGTTATTTTCAAAAGTTAATATTTTACATCCATAACAATCCTGTTCATCATGGTTTTACCGATAAAATAGTTGACTATCCTTGGTCTTCGTATGGGTGTATTATATCAAAACGTCCTACTAAATTACTTAGACATCGTGTTATTGAAGCCTTTAATGATTTAGAAAATTTTAAATATTGCCATTCTATAAACCAAGATTCTGATTGTGCAAGTATAGAACACCTTATTATGGAATAGTTCCTATCTCTTCCAGAGTTTGAAACTCTGGAAGAGGTAATTAAATAATTAACATGGCATCGCCATAAGAAAAGAAAGTATATTTTTCTTTAATAGCTTGGGCATAGGCTTCTTTTAAAAGATCGTATCCTGTAAAAGCTGCTGTCATCATCATCAAGGTAGATTTTGGTGTATGAAAATTGGTAATCATTGTATTAGCGATACTAAAATCGTAAGGTGGAAAAATAAATTTATTAGTCCATCCGTCAAGTGGATTTAATCGTAAATCGGCTGAAACAGAACTTTCTAAAGCGCGCATCACCGTTGTACCACAAGCACAAACGCGTTTTTTATTATCTAAAGCATTGTTAATGGTTCCAACAATATTATTGGGTACAGTAACACGTTCTGAATCCATTTTGTGTTTAGATAAGTCTTCTACCTCTACAGGGCTAAAAGTACCCAAACCAACATGAAGTGTCAATTCTGGCAACTCAACACCTTTAATTTCAAGGCGTTTTAACAAGTGTTTAGAAAAGTGTAAGCCAGCTGTTGGTGCTGCTACAGAACCTTCGTGCTTGGCATAAATAGTTTGATAACGCTCTATATCGCTTGCCTCGGCCTCGCGTTTTATGTATTTTGGTAATGGTGTTTGTCCTAACTCTGTGAGTTTTTCTCTAAAAGCTTCGTAGCTGCCATCGTACAAAAAGCGCAAAGTACGTCCTCTAGATGTGGTATTATCTATTACTTCTGCCACCAAACTA
>CAZGZH010000285.1:0-3206 GCA_964529645.1 uncultured Flavobacteriaceae bacterium | reverse complement strand
ATCTGACGAAGTTAAAAAGGCTGGCGGCTTGGCTATTGTAGGTACAGAACGCCATGATTCACGTCGTGTTGACCGCCAATTAAGAGGTCGTTCTGGGCGTCAAGGCGACCCAGGTTCTTCGCAATTTTACGTGTCGTTAGAAGATAATTTAATGCGTTTGTTTGGCTCAGAAAAAATAGCCAAAATGATGGATCGTTTAGGCTTAGAAGATGGCGAAGTGATTCAGCATTCCATGATTACAAAATCTATTGAACGTGCCCAACGCAAAGTAGAAGAAAATAACTTTGGTATTCGTAAAAGATTGTTGGAATACGATGATATTATGAATGCACAACGCGAAGTTGTTTACAAACGACGCCGTCATGCCCTTTACGGAAATCGCCTTCAGGTAGATATTGTAAATATGATTTACGATACCTGTGCCGTTATTGTTGAAGGCAATAAAAACGACAGTGATTTTGCCAATTTTGAGTTCGAATTGATTCGTTATTTTTCATTCACTTCGCCTATCACAGAAGAGGAATTTAGAAGCCAAACCATTCCAGAAATAACAAATTCGGTTTATCAAAAAGTTTACAAACATTATCAAGAAAAAATTGAACGCAGTGCCTTATCGGCATTTCCAGTAATAAAAGGTGTTTATCTCAACCAAGGAGACCAATACGAACGTATAGTTATCCCTTTTACAGATGGCATTAAAGAAATAAAGGTTATTACCAATCTTAAAAAAGCCTACGAAACAAAAGGTAAAGAATTGGTGAAAGACTTTGAGAAAAATATTACGCTAGCTATTATTGACGAGGCTTGGAAAGACCATTTGCGTCAAATGGATGATTTGAAGCAATCTGTTCAAAATGCCACTTACGAGCAAAAAGATCCACTTTTAATCTACAAATTCGAAGCTTTTGAACTCTTTAAAGAACTTATTGACAAAATAAATAAAGAAGTCGTTTCTTTCTTGTTTAAAGGAGAATTGCCTAATCAAAATCCAAATCAAGTTAGTCAGGCACACAATAGAAAACGCGAAAAAGTACAGCTTAGCAAAGAAGAAGTTCACAATTTAAGTGAAGGGGGTATGGGCAACCCAACACAAGAGCCACAGCAGGTAGAAACTATTGTGAGAACAGAGCGCAAAATTGGCAGAAATGAGCGTGTTACCATTAAAAATGTTATGAGTGGCGAAAACAAAGAACTCAAGTACAAGCAAGCTATTCCACTTATTGAAAAAGGCGAATGGGTAATTACTAAAGACTAACTCTTTAACAACTTTAAAGTTTCTATACGACTCAGTTTCTTGTTTTGCGTTTCAATAAACTTTTCAATAAAAAAAGTAGCTTTTGGATTTTCGAATCTTGAAAGATACTGTTCAATTTTATACGAAGCCAAATCTTTGGGTTTTCCTTCACAAATTAAAACAACTTTTTGACCTAATTTTTCATCTGGAAATCCTGCAATAAAAAACTTAAATGGCAAAATTGAAATTAGTTTTTGTTCAACAACTTCAGGTATAATTTTTACACCACCCGAATTTATAATCGTGTCAAAACGCCCTAACCACTCAAAATGAGTAGTGCCTATTATGTTTACCAAATCGTTTGTAACTATTTTATCTTCTGAAATTTTTGGGGCATCAATTAGCAAACAGCCTCTATTATCTAAAGATATTTTGACATTGGGTAATACCTCAAAATATTTTTCAGTATTCAGTTGTTTTACAGCAATATGTGTAATGGTTTCTGTCATACCATAAGTTTCGTAAGCGTCAATTTCAATTGATTTTAATTTATCTAAAAGCCTATTACTGATTGCTGCTCCACCAATTATTAATTTTTTAATACGATGTAATTCTACTGCTGAATTTTGAACTTGAAGTGGAATCATAGCACAAAAATCATAGTGCTTAGTGTTGCCGTCAAGTGGATTTGAAGTTGGATTTACTATATCTAAATGCCATCCTAAAACAAGTGCACGTACCAGCATCATTTTACCTGCAATAAAATTTATTGGCAAACAATGTAAAGCTGTTGTCTTTTTAGGTAAATTAAAAAAAATACCTGTAGTCAAAGCTGAGTTATACATATGCTCTTTCTTTAGCTGAATAGCTTTTGGATTTCCTGTTGAACCTGATGTTTTTACTTCTATAAAATTATTGTCATTAAACCAATCAGTTAAAAAAGAATATACCTCTTTAGAAATGGTTTTTGAATAAACCAATAATGCTGATTCAGAAGCAAATGTACTTCCGTTAAGGGTAAAGTCGGTATGTATATTTTTGAGATTATTCACTTAGTTCAGAATGACATTTTTATTTAATCTTTTATTATTTCAATAGGTTCTATAACTTTACCCATTAATTTTTGACGCCAATTTTTCCAAGCATATTTTTTAGAAAATATGACAATTAAAATAGGGTAAACTAAAAGCAAAGTGACATAATTTGTCCAATCTATTTTAGGCTCTGCAATATTTATCCATAAGGCATCTGTTTGAAATGCAGACCAATTTGTAGTCACAAATAATGCAACCGCAATATTATTAGCGGCATGGAGACCTAAAGTTAGCTCAATGCCTTCATCCATTAAAGCCACAACACCAAAGAAAAACCCAGTACCTATATAATTAACCAATAAAATATCTCCTAATTTTTTAACTTCAGGGTTGGTAAAATGCAATAAACCAAAAATTGTAGATGTCAAAATTAAGGCACCTAATCTGCTTCGTGTTAAAATACCAAAGCCTTGCATAAGATAGCCTCTAAACAATACCTCTTCTGAGCTTGTTTGAATTGGTAAAAAAATAAAAGAAATAATGACTAAAAAAAAGAAAGGCAAAGGTTTAAAATTTGAAACATAACTACTTGAATTAAACACATAATCAATTATTATAAAAGCAATTATAACTATAAATAAAATTAAAAAAGCATACTTTACACGCTGAAAATCAAATTTTAAACGTGATGTCAAGACTTTTAAAAAGGGTAATTTATGTATTTTAACAATCCATATATACAAACCCCACAAGCCTACTGCAAAAGGAATAATCATGAATATAAAAAAAATATTATTGTCAAATCCTGGGTTTATAGATAAAGAATCTTGACTATCAAAATCCATAAATTCTTTTGCAATTACCAATGGAATAAAACCAAATCCTTGAATAAAAAACCAAAATATTAGACCAAAAAAATAATGATACCATTCTGTTTT
>CAZGZH010000284.1:0-3211 GCA_964529645.1 uncultured Flavobacteriaceae bacterium | reverse complement strand
TATTTACCGTACCACCAACAGTTTTTAATCCGCCACCAAAAGTAGAGTCGGGTGTGCTTATGATGCGTCGAAAAGACAATTTTAAACTACCGGTTGACGAGGCTTTACTCTTCCGCGTGGTAAAAACAGCCTTTAACCAACGCCGAAAAACCCTTCGAAACAGCTTAAAATCATTTAATTTATCTGATAAGTTAAGAGAAGATGTTATCTTTGCGCAACGTCCCGAACAATTATCGGTCGCGCAATTCATCGCATTAACAGATAAAATTCAACACGATGGCATTTGAAATCAATAACGACTTTTTAAATAATCTTGAGGCTTTAATTGATGCCAATAAAAGTAAAAAAATTACTTTGTTACTTGAAGAATTACACTATGCCGATATTGCTGAGATTGTTGATGAACTAGATTTTGACAGTGCCCTTTACATCATTAAATTGCTTGATGATGAACAAACAGCCGATATTTTAAAAGAGTTAGATGATGACACCCGCGAACGTGTTTTAAAAGGCTTATCCTCTAAAGAAATTGCGCAAAATATTGAAGAACTCGAAACAGATGATGCTGCCGATATCATAAGCGAACTTTCAGACAAAAAGAAACAAGAAGTAATAAGCCACATTGAAGATGTTGATCACGCCAAAGATATTGTCGATTTGTTGCGCTACGAAGAAGACACGGCTGGGGGCTTAATGGCCAAAGAGTTTATCGAGGTAAACGAAAATTGGACCAATCTAAAATGTGTAAAAGAAATGCGCCGCCAAGCGCAAGAAATGGAAAAAGTCCACACCATTTATGTGGTAGATGACGATCATAAACTCAAAGGTATTCTCTCTTTAAAGAGTTTATTAACCACGTCTGCCAAAACACCTATTAAAGAAATTTTTGATGCCAAAGTAGTATCGGTTAGAGTTGATGAGGACGCCGAAGAGGTGGCGCAACTCATGCAAAAATACGATTTGGTTGTTATCCCCGTTGTAGATGATTTGGGGGTACTTGTAGGGCAAATTACCATTGATGATGTCGTCGATTTTATTACAGAAGAAGCCGAAAAAGATTACCAAATGGCCGCTGGTATATCAGAAGATATCGACACCGACGACAATGTTTTTAAAATGACCCGCGCCCGCTTACCTTGGTTACTTATTGGTATGATTAGCGGTACTTTTGCTGCCAGTATCATAACCGATTTTCAAACCATTATGAAAACGGCACCAGCCTTAATCATTTTTATTCCGCTCATCAATTCATCTGCTGGAAATGTAGGGGTACAATCGTCAGCCATTGTAGTACAAAGTATTGCAAATAAGTCTTTTAAAGGGAAGATAATTACGCATATTATCAAACAGTTACTCATAGGTTTATTAAATGGATTGGTCATGGCGAGTATTGTTTTTGGATTGAGTCAGTTTTTCTTTCACACCAATTTAAACGTCTCTATTACCATAGCTATTTCTTTAGTAACCGTTATTATTAATGCCGCTGTTATTGGCACTTTAGTACCTATTATTCTTGAAAAATTTGATATTGATCCTGCCATAGCTACGGGCCCTTTTGTTACGACGAGTAATGATATTTTTGGTATTTTAATTTACTTTATGGTGGCTAAAATGATGTTGGGCTTTTAAAAAAGTGTCTTGTTTACAAATACTTTAAAAATGTTGCACGCGGTATTTCTACAGCGCCCAAACTATCCAAATGGTCATTATAAACTTGACAATCTATTAATTTATAATTTTGTTTATCCAAATAATTGGCCAACCAAATAAACGCCACTTTAGAAGCATTACTCACTTTACTAAACATACTTTCGCCACAAAAAACATGGCCTAAATCTACACCATACAGACCTCCTACAAGTTTGTTTTTTTGATACACTTCAACCGATTTAGCCCATCCTAACTTATGTAATTCATTATAAGATTTCTCCATAGCGTCGGTTATCCATGTACCTTCTTCGCCGTTTCTCTTGACGCTTTTACAGTTATGAATAACATCCGCGAAAGCGCTATTAAACCTGATTTCAAAAGGATTTTTCTTTAAAAACTGCCGCATGCTTTTACTGATTTTTATATCTTTTGGAAATAAAACCATGCGCGGGTCGGGACTGTACCACGTAATGGGATAGCCCTCTGAATACCATGGAAAAATACCACTTTTATAAGCCAGCAACAATCGCTCTGTAGAAAGGTCGCCGCCAAAAGCCACAACACCTTCGGCACTGGCAGAAATAACAGGAGGAAAGTACAACGATTTATCTAGAATAAACATCTTACTTTCCTCCTTTAAAATTATATTATTTAATTGTCCTTAAAACGGTAAATCGTCTGGCTCGGCATCGCTTAAATCGCCTGCGGCTTCAAAAGCATCTGAAGCATCTAATGGTGGCAAATCGGCTTCGCCTCCTTGCGATAGTGCTTCAATACGCCAGCCATTTATTGAATTAAAATATTTGACTTCACCTTGTGGATTTGTCCATTCTCTACCGCGAATGTTGATGCTTATTTTTACGTCTTGACCCACATTATAACTATTTAGCAGTTCACACTTGTCTTGTGTGAATTCTACCATAATAGATTGTGGATATTGCTCGCTGGTTACTATAACCACTTCTCTTTTTCTAAAGCCTTTGGCGCCAAATGTTTTTACTTCGCCAATTAATTTAATTTTTCCTGATATTTCCATTTTGTAGTGTTAATTTATGTGGTTAAAAGTGTTAACCACGCTTTTGTTATATGATTGTTTCCTAAATATTCCTGTGCTTTTTTATATTTTTCTGTTTCTGATAATTGTGCTATTTGTGGATTGTTTTTAGCAAAGTCATTCACACTTTCTGTAGTAGGCAATGCCGTAACATTGGCTAATAGCCCCAAATCGTTTCCTGTTAAAACAGTGCTTTTTTTCACAGCTTCGGGTAAAGCGTCAACGCCAATTCCTAAAGTTGCCAATGGTTTTGGGATTTCGAAAAAACCTTTGTTGGCTCTAGAGTAATAACTACCGCCCGCCCGCGCTACCAAATCGAGTTTTTCTTGATTTATAGCGCCGTCATCTTTTAAAAATTCTTTTTTGATGTGTATTTTAAGGACTTCGCAGATAACTAAATTCCCCGCACCACCTTTATCGCCTAAAGCAATAACGTCATTTACCTTGCACTCCATTTGAATGGGCGATTCGGCTACCCTAAAGGGTTTTACCACATCCGATTTTAGC
>CAZGZH010000283.1:0-3216 GCA_964529645.1 uncultured Flavobacteriaceae bacterium | reverse complement strand
GAGATGAGTAAAATTCCTTTTATGATTATAATTGGCGAAAAAGAAGCACAAAACAATACCATCACGATAAGAAAACATGGTGGTGAAGATTTGGGTGAGATGAATATTGAAAGCTTTAACAAATTAATTACTAAAGCTATTACAAGTACATTAAAACAATTTAACTAATTTCTAAATTATAAAGTTATAGCAATTCGAAGAAAAAGGGGCGCAAGAAAACCCTGGAGAATCATTAAAGAAGATCAGCACAGAATCAATAAGAGAATTATTGCTGATGAAGTGCGTTTGGTTGGCGACAATGTCGAAATTGGTGTTTATCCAACCCACAAAGCATTAGAAATTGCAGACGAACAAGGATTAGATTTGGTTGAAATATCGCCTAATGCCGTACCGCCTGTTTGTAAGGTAATGGAATATAAAAAATTCCTTTTTGAGCAAAAAAAGCGCGAAAAAATAATGAAGTCTAAAGCGACTAAAGTAATTATTAAAGAAATTCGCTTTGGCCCTCAAACAGATGAACACGATTACGAGTTTAAAAAGAAACACGCTATTAAATTTTTAAGCGAAGGCGCTAAGTTAAAAGCCTATGTTTTCTTTAAAGGTCGTTCTATCATCTATAAAGACCAAGGTCAGATTTTATTATTAAAACTGGCTCAAGAGTTAGAAGAATATGGCAAAGTAGAACAATTGCCAAAATTAGAAGGTAAACGTATGATTATGTTTATTGCTCCTAAAAAAAAGAAATAACAAAAAAAGCAAGATAAAAGAGAATAGAGATGCCTAAAATGAAAACAAAATCTAGTGCCAAAAAACGCTTTAAGCTAACAGGTACTGGAAAAATTAAGAGAAAGCACGCTTTTAAAAGTCACATTTTGACTAAGAAAAGTAAGAAAAGAAAGCTAAAATTAACACACGCCGGATTGGTACATAAAGCAGACCGAAAAAGCATTTTAAAACAATTAGCTTTAAAATAAACCCTGTGGTTTATTTGGTAAATTAATTATAAACCCTGAATTGGTGCTAAAAAATGTTCGAAAAAAAATTAAAGAACTGCCCAACTCAAAAACAAATTAAAAAATTATGCCTAGATCAGTAAACTCAGTAGCTTCAAGAGCTCGCAGAAAAAAAATATTAAAACAAGCCAAAGGATACTTTGGCAGACGTAAAAACGTTTATACAGTAGCTAAAAATGCTGTAGAAAAAGCCATGTCTTATGCGTATAGAGATCGCAAAGCCAACAAAAGAAATTTTAGAGGTTTGTGGATTCAACGTATAAACGCAGGTGTGCGTCAATACGGCATGTCTTATTCTCAATTTATGGGAAAATTAAAAGCGAATAACATTGATTTAAACCGTAAGGTTTTAGCCGATTTGGCCATGAATCATCCAGAAGCTTTTAAAGCCATTGTAGATAAAGTAAACAAATAATATTAACAATCTTGCTTATAAAAAAACCGCGTCAATGACGCGGTTTTTTTATGCTTTACTAATTTATTCTCAAAAGGTTTTACAACACATCATTAGTAGCTTTTAATTTTTCTGTGTTTTCTGCAATTTTTAGTGCTTCTATTATTTTGCTTAAATCGCCATTTATAATATTACTCAAATCGTATAATGTAAGTCCTATTCTGTGTTCTGTTACACGTCCTTGCGGATAGTTATAGGTTCTAATTTTAGCAGACCTATCGCCACTAGCTACCATAGATTTTCTTTTAGCCGAGTCTGCTTCTAATTTTTTAGACAACTCTAATTCGTATAATCGAGAGCGCAATACTTTTAAAGCTTTATCAAAGTTTTTGTGTTGTGATTTTTGGTCTTGGCATTGGGCAACTATGCCTGTTGGGATATGTGTTAATCTTACCGCAGAGTAAGTTGTATTTACAGATTGTCCGCCAGGACCCGATGAACAGTACAAATCTTTACGCACATCTTTCATATCTACATCAACATCAAATTCTTCGGCTTCTGGTAAAACCATAACTGTTGCGGCAGACGTATGAACACGTCCTTGTGTCTCGGTTTGTGGTACGCGTTGTACGCGATGCACACCCGATTCGAATTTTAAGCCGCCATAAACCTCATTACCAGAAATATTGAGAATTATTTCTTTAAAGCCACCTGAAGTACCTTCATTTAAATCAACCACCTCTGTTTTCCAGCCTTTTTCTGAGCAATATTTAGTGTACATCCTGTATAAATCTCCTGCAAAAATACTCGCTTCATCGCCACCTGTTCCTGCGCGTATTTCCATCATGACGTTTTTAGCATCTTCAGGGTCTTTAGGAATGAGTAACATTTTAATTTCTTCTTCAATAAGAGGGACTTTTTCTGATACTTCTTCTAACTCCATCTTAGCCATTTCAACCATTTCGGCATCAGAATTATCTGCTATAATTTCTTTGGCTTCTGCTATTGAATTTAAATAAGATTGGTAAACCTTTCCCTTCTCTACTATTTGTCCTAAATCTTTATACTCTTTATTTAACTGTATATAACGTTTTTGATCTGTAATAATATCGGGCTGAATTATCAAATCAGACACCTCGTCAAAACGTTGTTTTACAATCTTTAATCTGTTTAACATATATTCTTATACTTAATTGGGGCAAAAGTACACAATTTAAAGCGCATTTTAAAGACAGCTTTAAACTCTTAAAATTAGTGTATTTGTAACAAAAAATGCAGTCTTGTCTTAATTTAAAATATATATTTGTTGCTTAAACTTTGAAACCCAAATAAAATGAAAAAAATTACATTATTATTAACGCTTATTTTAAGTTTGACAGTTTTATCTTCTTGCCAAGATAAAGCTAAAAAAGTTGAAAAAAATCCAGTTGAAGTTAAAAAAGAAGTTGTTAAAACAGACCCTCAAACCGATTTGGTTGCTAATGGCAAAGCTTTATTTACAGCCAAAACTTGTACTACCTGTCATAAAGCAGATACCAAGTTAGTGGGGCCTTCTTTACAAACTATCGCCAAAACTTATGCTGAGAAAAAAGGTGATTTATTAAAATTCTTTAAAGGCGAAAGCAAAGCCATTGTAGACCCTGCTATGGCTGCTATTATGGATGCCAATGTGCAATCTATTACAAAACCTATGGCAGAAGCCGATTTAAAAGCTTTAGCGGCTTATATTGAAAGTACCGTTAAATAATTTATCTTCTTTTTAAGATTCTAAAGCATCCCGTAAACGGGGTGCTTTTTTTATACTTAAAA
>CAZGZH010000282.1:0-3244 GCA_964529645.1 uncultured Flavobacteriaceae bacterium | reverse complement strand
TGGTATCCCTATTCCTTTTTTAGAAAAAACTGCTGCTACAATTAATATAAGATCTTTTTACGATTTAAATGGCGATGGTAATCAAAATTCTAAAGATGAAGGCAGTATTAGTAATGTAGTTGTAAGAATAGGTAATTACGAGATAATTACAAATGAGAATGGTAAAGCTATAATGAAAAATGTACCTCAAAAAAAATATGCTTTACAAGTTATTCCATTAGATAAATTAGAAGGGTGGTTTCCAAATGTAAGCGATTCTATCATAATAAATAGTGATGGTTTAGCTACAATTCCTTTTGTAAGAGGTGTTAAAATTTCTGGTGATATTGTTTTAGATAGACAAAAAATAGCCATTATTGATGACAAACCAGTTGATTTATCACGAATAAAAATATCTGCTTTTGGAAGTAAAAATGTCTACAACACCTTGACCGATAAAAAAGGTCATTTCGAGTTTTATCTACCAAACGGAAAATACATAGTTACTATGGATGAAAAAGTATTGGGCTCAACCTATAAACTCGCTAGAAATAATATTCCCGTTACACTTAAAAATGATCAAGACGGCATGTATATCTCTTTTTATGTTGTAGAGAGAAGGCGAAAGGTTATTATAAAAGATTTTAATAAGAAAAATTAATTTTTCTCATATCATCTACAATATTATTTTTTGTAGTTTTAGAAAAAATTAATTTATGCTCAAATACGACGTTGTAGTTATTGGTAGTGGCCCCGCAGGTGCCTTTGCTGCTCTAGAATTAGCCAAAAACAATATAAAAGTTGCCATACTTGATAAAGCAACGCTACCACGCTATAAAACTTGCGGAGGCGGTCTTGTTTTTAGGGGTCGAAAATTACTCGATTTTAACTTAGATTCTGTTATTGAACGAGAATTTAAATCCATTACTATTGCAATGACTGATAGTAATACCCAATTTAAAGTTAAACGCGATGTTCCTATTGTAAGTATGGTTATGCGTGATAAATTTGACCATTTCTTAGTAGAAAAAGCAGTTAAAGAAGGCGCCATTTTATACGATACTACTAAGGTAACTGATATCTCTTTTAGCGGTAAAGAATTATTAATTAGTACTTCAAAAGATACTTTTGTAGCTAATTTTATTATTGCAGCAGATGGAGCCTTAACAACAGCTAAAATAATGGGGTGGAAAGATAATAGACTTCTCATTCCTGCTTTAGAATACGAAGTTACTGTTAGTGATGCTGATTTTAAAAGGCTCTCACAAGAATTGCGTTTCGATTTAGACGCCATACCACAAGGTTACGGATGGATATTCCCTAAAAAAGACCATTTATCTATTGGTGTAGCTAGTGCCACACGCGGAAAAAAAGATTTAAAAAAATATTATAGAAAATATCTTGAATTATTAGACATTAACGCAGTAATAAACGAAGAAAGGCATGGCGCTCAAATTCCACTTTCGCCAAGAGAAGAAGGTTTTTTTAAAAACAATGTCTTATTAGTGGGTGATGCAGCGGGGTTTGCCGATCCAATAACTGCCGAAGGTATTTCTAATGCTATGTACAGCGGTATTTTAGCTGCTAAATCTATTTCTGAGGGCAATCTTGATCCTAGTAAAATAGCATTCCTATATGCAAAAAAGCTAGAAGAAAAGTTATTACCCGAACTTAAAACAGGGCGTTTTTTAGCAGAGATTTTTTACAGGAATAAATGGTTACAAAAGCTAATAATTAAAAATTACGGTGAAAAATTTAGTGGCGCCATGGCAGATGTTTTTCTTGGTAATAGATCTTATCCAACCAATGCTAAAAAAAGAGCTAAAGAATATTTAAAGAAAATTAAAATTAAGCTTTAAAGACAGCAGCAATTCTCTTGTAAATACCCCCTTCAAGTTTTTCTCTAATAGAAGAGAAAGCTTTAATAGTTAGTTCAACATCTTCTAGGTTATGAGATGTTGTAGGTATCATCCGCAATAAAATCATGCCTTTAGGCACAACTGGATAAACCACAATAGAACAAAATATTTTATAATTTTCTCTTAAATCTTGTACCATAGCCATGGCTTCAGGGATTTCACCTTCTAAAAATACAGGTGTTACGCACGTATTTGTCGCGCCAATATCAAATCCATTTTTCTTTAATCCGTTTTGAAGAGCATTCGTATTTTCCCAAAGTTTTGCTTTTAGCTCTGGCATAGTGCGTATCATATCTAAACGTTTTAAAGCCCCTTTTACCATTGGCATGGGTAAAGATTTTGCAAACATTTGAGAACGCATATTGTACTGTAAATACTGTATAACATCTTTTTGAGCGGCAAAAAAAGCACCAATACCTGCCATTGATTTTGCAAAAGTGGCAAAATAAACATCTATATCATCTTGAACTCCTTGCTCCTCTCCTGCGCCTGCACCTGTTTTACCAAGTGTCCCAAAACCGTGGGCATCATCAACCAAAAGTCTGAAATGATATTTCTTTTTTAAAGCAATTATTTCTCTCAATATACCTTGTTCTCCTCGCATACCAAAAACACCTTCAGAAATAACTAATACACCACCATTATTTTCATCAGCAAGTCTCGTAGCGCGTTTAAGGTTTATTTCTAAACTTTCAACATCATTGTGTCTAAACGTAAATCTTTTTCCGTGATGCAAACGCACGCCATCAATAATACAGGCATGGGCATCCATATCGTAAACAATCACGTCATTTTTTGTAACTAAAGCGTCTATGGCAGAAACCATTCCTTGATAGCCAAAATTCACCAAATAGGCTTTTTCTTTATTTACAAAAGCGGCTAATTCTTCTTCGAGCTGTTCATGAAATTTAGTATGGCCAGACATCATTCTAGCACCCATTGGGTATGCTAATCCGTATTCTTTGGAAGCCTCTGCGTCAACTTTACGCACTTCTGGATGATTGGCCAATCCAAGATAATCATTAATACTCCAAGTAATAACTTCCTTGCCGTTAAAGCGCATTCTATTTGAAATAGGTCCTTCTAATTTTGGGAAAACAAAGTAACCTTCTGCTTGTTTAGCCCATTTTCCTAAAGGGCCTTTATTATTAATTATTCTCTCAAAAAGATCTTTCATTTACGATTTTTTACAATGTGCAAAGTAACTACTTTTTTAGGAGCATTTCAAATATAAGGGTATAAAAAAAGCCTCTGAAAATCAAAGGCTTTGTATATTTTAAAGTCAATTTTTTTATTTTATAAACTCAACTTCTGACTGCGCTTGTTTTTGTGTGTCAAAAAAACCT
>CAZGZH010000281.1:0-3250 GCA_964529645.1 uncultured Flavobacteriaceae bacterium | reverse complement strand
AAAAACAAAAACATATATTGATGCACAAAAAATTGCGCGCGATGTTATTAATAAAATTGGTTATACTAAAGGGGCCTACCAATTTGAAGGTAAATCGTGTGGTGTAATCTCGCTTATTCATGAACAATCACCCGATATCAATCAGGGGGTAGAGCGTGAAGTAGCTGAAGAACAAGGTGCCGGCGACCAAGGTATGATGTTTGGTTACGCTACTAAAGAAACCGATAATTATATGCCTTTGGCACTTGATTTATCGCACCGTATTTTAATAGAATTGGCAAAAGTGCGTCGCGAAAATACCGACATTACTTACTTGCGCCCCGATGCTAAAAGTCAGGTTACTATTGAGTATGATGATAATAATGTACCTCAACGTATTGACGCCATAGTGGTTTCTACGCAACACGATGATTTTGACGAAGACGAAAAAATGTTAGCCAAAATTAAAACCGATGTTATTAATATTGTAATACCACGTGTTGTGGCGCAATTACCCGCCCCTATTCAGAAATTATTTACAGATAAAATTACTTATCACGTCAATCCTACCGGAAAATTTGTCATAGGAGGACCTCATGGTGATACTGGTTTAACTGGACGTAAAATTATTGTGGATACTTACGGTGGCAAAGGCGCACATGGGGGTGGTGCTTTTTCTGGTAAAGACCCCAGCAAGGTGGATCGCTCTGCGGCTTATGCCGCAAGACACATTGCAAAAAATTTAGTAGCTGCCGGTGTTGCTAACGAAATTTTAGTTCAAGTTTCTTATGCTATTGGTGTAGCTAAACCTACTTCAATAAATGTTACAACTTATGGTAGTGCCAATATTAATATGACCGATGGCGCTATTGCGGACGTAGTAGAAAAACTATTTGATATGCGCCCTGCGGCCATAGAAAAACGCCTCAACTTACGTACGCCTATTTACAGCGAAACGGCTAGTTATGGTCATATGGGTAGAACACCTAGAATAATTACTAAGACATTTGTATCGCCTTACTCTGGGACTGTTACGCAAGAAGTCGAACTGTTTAGCTGGGAAAAACTAGATTATGTAAAAAAGGTTAAAGCTGCCTTTGGATTATAATATTTGCAGAAAATAAAATTTAAAAGCCCGCTGACTTGTCGTAGTTCAGCGGGCTTTTCATCTAAAAACCAATAAAATCTATTTACTTTTATAACTTAAGATATTATTTATAAAAAATTTAATAGCATTTACTGTCGTTGATTTTAATATCAGTTATAGACGAATCTTTAGTAGGTAACCAGAATCTATAGTAGGTTCTGTAAGTGGTTTCTGTTCTAAAACAACCATCTTCAACGGTAACGGTTTTTGTTTTATATCCCCAGAAAGTGTTCTCTATTTTTGTTGTGTTTAAATAAAATATTGAAACAGCAGCTATTATAAATATATTAAGAGAAAACATTTTATTATTATGTATAAACTTTTTCATGTTTGATGTCTTTTTTAGTTTGTAATATGGTACAAATATAAAACAGCAATAATCATTACATCATAGTAAAATCTGGTAGATTTAAAATTACTCCTTTTTACAAAAAATGACTTATTTTCTAACGTCAAATTCTTACTTTTGAAATCTATGCGCTATTTAATATTACTTTTTTGTTTTTTAAGTGGATTTAAGGTTGCAGCTCAAGAATTAAAAACGTCATTTATTAATAAAGAAACTTTAAATGCCGCAATTTTTTATGGTGTAGATACTTTTGGAAATCTTTATTACAGTACAAACAATATCCTTTACAAAAAAACAGCTACAAAAACCTATCAATACACAAATTTGGCTTTAGGAAATATAAGTAGTGTATCTATTTACAACCCGCTTGAGTTGGTTGTTTTTTACAAAGATTTTAACAGTATTGTTATTCTTGATAATACTTTAAATGAAATTCAAAAGATTTCTTTTTTAGATAAAAATATCAGCCTTGTGGCTAAAGCCAGTAAAAACAAATTGTGGCTTTTTAATACAGATACGCAGCTGCTGGAGTTATACAATTATAAAACAAGAACAGTTAAAGCTACTTCGCAACCTCAAAGTTTATTAGCGCCAAAAGAATTACAGGGAAATACCAATAATGTGTGGGTAAAAACCAAAGACAGTTATTTAAAACAATTCAACATTTACGGAACAGAAGTTGGGGTTTTAAATAAAAAAATTGACGCGTTTACTGTTTCAAAATCGGATTGGATAGTCTTTGAATCTGATAATGAACTCTTTTTAAAATCAAATATTAGCTCAAAAATAAACCTAAATCAAAATCTAAACATAATACGCATAACTATTGTTGATAATAAATTATATATTTTTGATGGCAAGGCTATTTTTATGTTTATGATTTTAAAAAATTAAGTAACTTTAAAAACTTTTTTAGAACTAAACCTAAAACTTATGCACGTAGCAATTGCCGGTAATATTGGCGCAGGAAAAACAACTTTAACAGACTTATTATCTAAACATTATAAATGGGATGCCCATTACGAATCTGTTGATAAAAATCCTTATTTAGACGATTTTTACGGTGAGATGGAACGTTGGTCTTTCAATCTTCAGGTGTTTTTTCTAAATTCTCGCTTCCGTCAAATACTCGATATCCGCCAAGGTGGCAAAAGCATCATTCAAGATCGTACTATTTACGAAGATGCCCATATTTTTGCGCCAAATCTTCACGCAATGGGTCTTATGACAAATCGTGATTTTAGCAATTATTCTTCTCTTTTCGAATTGATGGAGCGCTTAGTTGAACCACCAGATTTACTCATTTATTTACGCGCTTCTATTGCTACTTTGGTAGATCAAATTCACAAGCGCGGTCGCGATTACGAAAACTCTATCAGCATTGATTATTTAAGTCGTTTAAACGAACGCTACGAAGCGTGGGTTTCTACCTATACAAAAGGAAAACTCCTTATTATTGACGTTGATAATTTAGATTTTGTTGACAATCAAGAAGACCTAGGATCAATTATTGACCGTATTGATGCACAGATAAATGGACTATTTTAGTTAGTTCTCCAGCTTCAAAAAAAACTAATTATAGAATTAGTGTTGTCGGATAAAAAGGTATAAGACCGCTACGCTGTTAGAACAAAGATTAAAGACTTGTTTTTAGATGACTAACGATATAATACTAAAAAAACAAAACTTCCTATAATCTATGATTATAATACACAACGAATTAATTATAGTAATATCTTTTTTACAATCTAAGGGTATTCCCTTAGATTGTAAAA
>CAZGZH010000280.1:0-3255 GCA_964529645.1 uncultured Flavobacteriaceae bacterium | reverse complement strand
GCGATAAAGTAGCTGTAATTTCTAAAGATTCACGTGCTGTAACGGCTTTTTATGAAATTATAAATGGCAATGCAAAAGCCGATAAGGGGAAATTCAATTGGGGTGTTACCACAACGCAAGCGTATTTGCCTTTAGAAAATTCACAATTTTTTGAAAGTGGCGAATCGTTAGTAGATTGGCTCCGTCAATGGTCTAAAACCGAAGAAGAGCGCGAAGAAGTTTTTGTGCGGGGCTTTTTAGGCAAGATGCTTTTTAGTGGCGACGAAGCCTTAAAATCTTGTAATGTTTTATCGGGGGGCGAAAAAGTACGCTGTATGCTTTCGCGTATGATGATGATTCGTGGCAATGTTTTGTTGTTAGACGAACCGACAAATCACTTAGATTTAGAGTCTATTCAGGCTTTTAACAATGCGCTTAAAAACTTTAAAGGCACCGTTTTATTTTCAACTCACGATCACGAATTTGCACAAACAGTTGCCAACCGTATAATTGAATTGACACCCAAAGGTATAATAGACAGATATACCACTTTTGATGAGTATTTAGCCGATGCCAAGATTAAGGCACTGAGAGATAAAATGTACGCTTAAAAATTGTTAAATTCATCGTATTACTTTGAGTGATACGATGAATAATAATATATATCAGTAAAGTATTGGTTTTTAAAGATATAAAAATCTATAATTTGTCTGTTCGAGCGCATTCGAGAACTATAGAATCTACAAATTATGTCTCGACTGCGCTCGACCTGACATTATTAGTGCAAATAGAGAATTAAAAATATAAAATTATCTACTGACCTCTATAATAATATTCTAATGTTTACCGTTTTGCGGGATATCTCTGTTCATTTCTAACAAATCTACAGCCCCTCTTTTGTCAACACCTAATAGGTATTTGCTAAAATAATCGGCTTTAAGCCAGAAAAAATACTCAGTCATAGTGCCGTAACCGTGTCTTTGTCCCGGAAATGTAAAATAATCAAAACGCTTATTGGCTTTAATCAAGGCATTTGCCATACGGATGGTGATTCCCGGATTGACATTGTTGTCAATATCACCTGTTGTTAAGAGCAAATGACCTTTTAAATTTTTAGCCAAAGTCTGATTGACGTCAATTTTGTATTCATAAGTCACTTTACCATCTTTATCTTTAACTTCTTTTACGCCGTGATGGGTTTCAGACCACCAATTGTTATAAATAGTATTGTCGTGGTTACCCGATGACGAAACAGCCACTTTAAACACATCTGGATATACCAACATAGCCGCCGTTGACATAAAGCCGCCACCCGAATGGCCAAAAATGCCCACTTTGTCAATGTCTATAAATTTAAAACGGTTAGCCAATTGTTCTACGGTTACTTTTTTATCGGCCAGACCGTAATCGCGTAGATTGCCATAACCAAAATTGTGATACCACTTAGAGCGGTTAGGATTACCACCTCTATTACCAACCGTTACCACTATAAAACCTATTTGTGCCATGCGGTCTGTACGGTTCATTCGGGTAGAAAAAGCTTTGGCTACAGCTTCGGTCTGTGGTCCCGGATAGACATATTCTATAATGGGATATACCTTGGTAGAATCGAAATCATAAGGCTTGTAAAGCACGCCGTATAAATCGGTTATGCCGTCTGCTGCTTTAACTTTAAATGTTTCGGGGAATTTATAACCTGTCGCAAAAAGCTGACTTAAATCGGCTGTTTCTAAATATTTAATTTTTTGCCCCGAAGTATTGTACAAAACAGATTTTGGTGCCGTATTTACGCGTGAATAGGTATCGACAAAATAAGTGGCCTTGTCATTCATATTAACACTGTGAGTGTAATTGCCAGAATTTAGTAGTTTTAAGCCGCTACCGTCAAAATTAACCCTGTATAAATGATAATAATAAGGGTCCTCGTTAGACTCTTTGGCGTTGGCTTGGAAGTATAAGACACGCGCTTTTTCGTTGATACCCATAATACGGTCGCTGTGATAAGCGCCGTGCGTTATCTGATTTTTAAGATTACCATTAGCGTCATACAGATAAAAATGCGCCCAACCGTCGCGTTCAGACCAGTGAATCATTTCTTTACCATCGTTTACTAATTGTAAGGGGCGCGTTTCTAAGTAAGTATTTGAGCGTTCTTTGATTAAAATTTTAGAATCGCCTGTATTGGCGTCAATTACACCAATATTGACGCGTTTTCTGTCACGACTTTGGGTGCTGTAATAGATTTTACTGTTAGATTTTGCCAGCCATAAATTGGGTTTAAATGCGTCGTCATAATTAGATTTTTTAAGGGGTCTCCTGTACACATTGACATAGATTTGTTGGGTTGTATCAATTTTTGCGACGATGCGTTTTTTGGTAGGGACATCAAAAATTAAAATTTCTGTTTTAGAAAAATCGGGTTCCCCCGGCATAGTGTATTTATAAGTTTCTAAAGTAGGGCGCTTTTTGGTAACAGAATGGATAACCCATAAATTTTTGAGCATTTTGTCGTTACTTCGGGTGTACACAAACTTTTTAGAATTTGGAGACCACAACACTCTAATAGATTTGCGTTTGTCTTTATTTTTGGCAATATCTTCATTGGTTTGCCCCCAATTACTACCCCCAAAACTGTTGTAAACTTCACCATCTTTTGTCCATTGATGCTCAACTATTGTAGAGTCTTTTTCGTCTTTTATAGCTTTTTTATAGTTAGCTATATCCATCCAATACAAGTTGTAATGTTTTGAAAAGAGAACGATACTACTGTCTGGCGCTACCGTGCCCCATTTTAATTCTTTATCTTTTTTAACAACATTTTTACGTTCTGTTAAATAATTTGCCCCTAACTTATATTCAAAATAATAGACTTTTTTTTCGGTTTTAATCTTTTTAGATTTTGACTTCTTTGCCGTTTTACTCGTGTCCTTTTTTACAGGTATATCTTCTGTTGAGGTAATTTTAAACTGAATAGCTGTTTCGTTTTTTACAAACTTGAATTTAAATTTGGGCAGGTGTTTGGCATCGTAAGGGTCTTTGGTCATTTTACTGAGCCATTCGGCCATTTTTGTATTGTTGAAGAGCAGGCGTTTTGAATTTTTTGCCGGATTGACAATATAATAACTAGTCCCTTCACTGGTTTTGTATTCGTACCAAAATTTGTCGCTGTACTTTAACCAATGCGGATTGACACGGGTAGAGTAGATGACCTTTTTAAGATTTTTAGGGGCATACTTAGAAGCCAAACGGTAGTTGGGTTTTGGTGTGTTTTGAGCA
>CAZGZH010000279.1:0-3266 GCA_964529645.1 uncultured Flavobacteriaceae bacterium | reverse complement strand
TCCAAATAGTTTCTAATTTAGCGCTATCAGCAAAGAAAATAGCTTTACGTCCTTTGATACCACGGTATTTAAAAGTGTAGTAGTAAATTAAAAATTGTGTTATAAATTGTACCGTAAAAATGAGGCACATCGTTATGATAAATAAATTATCGATATGATGCCCTTCTAAAGAAGCAGATAACCGTGGTAATAACACATCGCGACCTTTAAACATAGACGTAAGCATTAAACCATAAATAAAAACCATTAGGCCTAGCATAAGCCAGCCATTAATGTTGTTTTCTTTTTCTGTAGCAGTACTATTTTTAACTTTTGTCAATCCTAATATCTTAACAAATTGCCAACAGGCAACTACTAAGGCTATAAAGATTAAAATAAAAAAAAGTGCTTTCATATATTATTGATTCTTGATTTTTTTAGTTTTTTTTTAGTAGTGGTAGTGTTCAGATTCTTTCATAAATGGATTGCCTTTGGCATGTAATGGTGCTTTTGTTAAAGCATTAAATACAACATAAATAAACACCCCTGAAAAGAATAGTAAAGCACTTATTTCTGGAATACCTATGTGCCAATGATTACCAACTGTTGCTGGAGAAATCATAACATACACATCTATGTAGTGACCTAATAATATAATGATTCCGGTTAAAATTATAAACCAGGGCACACGTTTGTAATCGCTATTCATTAAAACCAAAATAGGAAATACAAAGTTTAAGACAACCATACCCATAAAAGGTAATTGATAAGTTCCTAATAATCTAGGTGTAAAATAAGCTGTTTCTTCGGGCATATTGGCGTACCAAATAAGCATAAATTGCGAAAACCACAAATAGGTCCAAAAAATACTAAACCCAAACATAAATTTGGCTAAATCGTGTAAATGACTGTCGTTTACTTTTGGTAAAAAGCCTTTTGCTCTTAGATAAATTGTAACCATTGCTATTACAGTAATTGCCGAAACAATTAATGTTGAAAAAACATACCATCCAAACAAAGTACTTTGCCAATGTGGTGTAAGAGACATAATCCAATCCCAAGACATCATAGATTCTGTAACGACAAAGAATAATAAAAATATAATGGATGCTTTAAGATTCTTTTTATAATGCACTAAATCTTTTGCGTTGTCTTGTGCTAAAGAATTTTTACGAGAATAATAGCGATAGAAGTTCCATCCTAAAATATAGATAAAAGTACGTATCATCCAAAAAGGGACGTTTAACCACCAACTTTTAGCCATTAATATTTCGTCGTATTGTGGGCTATTTGGGTCGTAGAATTCTGGGGTCATCCACACAAAATAATGATGACCATTTATAGCAGATAAAATTAAAAATCCTAAAATAAACAAAGAGCCTGGTAACAAATAAGCTGTAATGCCTTCCATCACACGGAAAAGCACAATAGACCATCCGGCTTGAGCAGCATATTGTATGGCGTAAAAAGCCAAAGTTCCTAAAGCTATCATAAAAAAGAAAAACATAGCAATATAAACAGCAGAATAAGGTCTGCTTTGCATGGCATGTAAGCTGTGTTCTAGGTGATTATTTTCAGCTTCTCCAGCATTTTCATGCTTATTTTCTTTATTTTTTTCTGTGTGTATTGTTTCTTTTTTGGCATGCGAATCGTGATTGTTTTCTTGCATGAGCTCCTTAACTTCCTCTGTAGAAGCGGGTGTTGCATAGAAACTATAGGCTATACCAATAGCGCCTAAAATCATTAAAACGATGGCGCCAACTCTTAATTTATTTGAAAAACTATACATATCTTAATTGTTCTATCTTTTATTGTAATAAATCTTCTCTAAGTTTTTGAACGTACTGCACTATTTGCCAACGTTCTTTATTGGTAAGTTGCGATGCATGAGAGCCCATCATATTTCTACCATACATAATTACATGGTAAATACTGCCTTCTGTAATCTCTCTATCCTTATAATTTGGGACACCTAAAAACTTTTCTCTTTTAACTAAAGCGCCATTACCTTCACCCTTTTTACCATGACAAACTGTACAATAAATAGTGTACATGGCTTTACCATTCGCTAAATTAGCTGCGTTTACTTCTAAAGGTGACTTTAATGTTTTTTTAGCCAAATTGTAACCCTCTTCGTTATTGGCAATTTCGTAAGGGACTTCTCCTCTAAAAATGGTACCAGCAACTGGTGCTTGCGCTTCTAATCCGTTTTTAAAATTTGGGTTTGTACCATATGTTTCGTAGCTAACAGCATTATACATATCTGTATCTGCCATATACTGTACTTTTCTAGAACGGTGGTCGTTGCTACAAGAGCTCACACTTAAAATAAGTACTGTAACAACTACTATGTTAAATATATGTTTCATTTTTTTGTTAAGCTTTTGTTTTAATTTCTTTAGCTCCCGATTTTTTGAGCAATTTTTCTAAATCAGCAACATTATCTCCTGCAACTACTTCTACCATAAAATGATCGTCTGTGGTTCTAACATCAGGGTTTTCTGCTTCTTTAAAAGGCCATAATTTACTGCGCATATAAAATGTTATAACCATTAAATGCGCTGCAAAAAATACCGTTAATTCGAACATAATGGGTACAAATGCTGGAGAATTTTCGGCAAAACTGCCACTGGGTTTACCTCCAATATTTTGAGGCCAGTCTGTAATCATCATGTAATTCATCATCCAAATTGAAAAAGCCAATCCTATAATGCCATATATAAACGACATGATAGCAATACGCGTATTGGGTAAACCCACTGCTTTTTCTAATCCGTGAACAGGAAAAGGTGTAAACACTTCTTCTATGTGATAATTAGCTGCTCTAATCTCTTTAACAGCGCTTAACAGCACATCATCATCATCAAAAATAGCTTGTATGGTTGTATTACTCATGATTATCTCCTCTTAATTTTTTATAATTCTCTCCAGATGATTTTAAAATACTTTTTAACTCTGCTTGTGCTATAACAGGGAATGTTCTAGCATACAATAAAAACAACACAAAGAAAAAGCCTATAGTGCCAATAAATATGGCAACGTCGACATAAGTTGGTGAAAACAATGTCCAAGTAGATGGTAAATGTCCACGACTTAAATCGATTACAATTATATCAAAGCGCTCAAACCACATCCCTATATTTATAACAATAGAAATAAAGAATGACCACATGTAATTTGTTCTTAATTTTTTAATCCAAAGCGTTTGTGGTATGATGAAGTTACAGCTAATCAATGCCCAAAATGCCCACCAATAAGGCCCTGTTGCAGCGCCAATTGACATATAA
>CAZGZH010000278.1:0-3288 GCA_964529645.1 uncultured Flavobacteriaceae bacterium | reverse complement strand
TTATTTTCAAAGAAAAATATAAAACTTTTAAAAGATCCGTTAAACGATAACAATCCAATTACCGTTCAGGTTTTAGGTATCTGTTCGGCTTTAGCGGTAACAGTACAATTAAAACCCGCCATAGTCATGGCCATATCTGTTACCGTAGTGGTAGCAGCAAGTAATTTAATTGTGTCGTTATTACGGAATTTAATCCCAAACCGAATAAGAATTATAGTTCAATTGGTCATAGTAGCCGCATTGGTTATTTTGGTAGACTTAACTTTAAAAGCTTACGCTTACGACGTGAGTAAAGAACTCTCGGTCTTTGTGGGACTCATAATTACAAACTGTATAGTTATGGGTAGGCTTGAAGCCTTTGCTTTAGCCAATAAACCTTGGGAATCCCTTTTAGATGGTTTAGGAAACGGCGCAGGATACGGTCTTATTTTAGTAGTTGTGTCCTTTTTTAGAGAACTTTTAGGCTCAGGTAAACTTGGAGGCTGGGAAATACTTGGTCATAAAGCTAAAACCATTACCGAATCTACAGGTCTTTATGCTTTTGGTTACGAAAATAATGGTTTTATGCTTTTAGCTCCTATGGCACTTATAGTAGTAGGTATTTATATTTGGATTCAAAGGACATATAATACAAAATTAACAGAACAATAATCAGCAGATAAATTATGGAATTAGCTAATATATTTATAAAAAGTATCTTCATAGACAATATGATTTTTGCCTATTTTTTAGGTATGTGTTCTTTTTTAGCGGTATCAAAATCGGTTAAAACAGCTATAGGATTAGGTGCTGCTGTCATTTTTGTTTTGACAATCACAGTTCCTTTTAACTATTTATTAGACCAGTATATTTTACGTCCCGGCGCTTTACAATGGTTAGGTGCTTCTTACGCCGATGTAGATTTAAGTTTCTTGAGTTACATTATGTTTATAGCGGTTATTGCAGCTATGGTACAATTGGTTGAAATGATTGTAGAAAAATTCTCACCAGCTTTATACAGCTCATTGGGTATCTTTTTACCCCTAATTGCCGTAAACTGTGCCATTTTAGGAGGGGCATTATTTATGCAACAAAAAGATTTTTCAACTGTAATAGAATCTGTTGTGTACGGATTTGGCTCGGGTATTGGTTGGTTTTTAGCCATCTTAGCTTTAGCCTCAATACGAGAAAAAATTACTTATTCAAATATTCCTGCTCCACTTAGAGGTTTAGGCATTACGTTTATCCTTACCGGATTAATGGCTATTGCCTTTATGAGTTTTATGGGAATCAAACTTTAATCAACTTTATTTAGAAAGAAAATAATGGGAACAATTACAGCAAGTATTATTGCAACTTTAATTCTTACCATACTTTTAGTAGGCATACTATTGGTAGCTAAAGCAAAATTGTTACCTAGCGGTAACGTTCATATAAAAATAAATGGCGAAAAGGACATTGATGTTCCTGTAGGAAGCTCCTTATTGAGCACTTTAGGGAATGCCAAAATATTTTTACCCTCGGCTTGTGGCGGTGGAGGTACCTGTTTACAATGCAAATGTCAAGTCCATTCAGGCGGCGGCGAAATGTTACCTACAGAAGTCCCTAACTTTACACGTAAAGAAGCGGCCGAAGGCTGGCGTTTAGGCTGTCAAGTAAAGGTAAGAGAAGATATGGATATTGTGGTCCCAGAAGAGGTATTTGGTGTCAAAAAATGGGAGGCTACGGTTGTATCTAATTACAATGTGGCCTCGTTTATAAAAGAATTTGTGGTAGAATTACCCGAAGATATGCCATACAAACCAGGTGGTTACATTCAAATTGAAATACCAAATTGTGAAATTAATTATTCAGATATTGATATTACAGCACATCCCGAAGAACATCCTAACGACCCCGAAAAATTCAAATTAGAATGGGATAAATTCAAGTTATGGCCTTTGGTTATGAAAAATAACGAAGAAGTTATTCGTGCCTATTCTATGGCTTCTTATCCTGCCGAAGGCCGTCGTATTATGCTTAATGTACGTATTGCTACGCCACCTTTCGATAGAAATATAGGCGGCTGGGCTAAGGTAAATCCTGGTGTGGCTTCCTCTTATATTTTCTCTAGAAAACCCGGCGATAAAGTAACGGTTTCAGGTCCTTACGGCGAGTTCTTTATCAATGAATCTGATGCCGAGATGTTGTACATTGGTGGCGGTGCTGGTATGGCGCCCATGCGTTCGCATTTGTATCACTTATTCGAAACATTAAAAACAGGAAGAACTGTAACCTATTGGTATGGTGGTCGTTCTAAACGCGAATTGTTTTATGTAGAGCATTTTAAACATCTCGAGAAACACTTCCCTAACTTTAAATTTTTTATTGCGCTTTCCGACCCCTCTGAAGAAGATAATTGGACAGTTAAAAAAGATGTCAATGACACAGAAGGCGATGGCTTTGTAGGCTTTATCCACCAAGTGGTAATAGACAATTACTTGTCTAAACACGATGCGCCAGAAGATATTGAATTCTATTTCTGTGGCCCACCACTTATGAGTCAAGCTGTTGTTAAAATGTGTGATGATTTCGGCGTTCCCGAAGAAAATGTCCGCTTCGATGACTTTGGCGGATAATTAAAAGGATATACTAAACTAAAAAATCACGTATTTGCGTGGTTTTTTAGTTTATAACCTTAATAAGTTTTATACTTTGTTTAGGCCTTTTTTACAAATTCAGATTTCAGGCTCATAGCACCAAAGCCTGTAATGCGGCAATCAATATTATGATCGCCATCTGTAAGGCGAATGTTTTTAACTTTTGTCCCAGCTTTTATGGGTTTTGGAGCCCCTTTTACAGGTAAGTCTTTAACAATTGTTATGGTATCACCATCATTAAGTCTATTGCCATTAGCATCCATTACTTTAAGGACGTCCTCTTCAACTATCTCATCTGGGTTCCATTCAAGACCACATTCCGGACATGCATAAATTTCATGGCCCATAGCATAACCATAAGGCGATTGGCATTGCGGACACGGTTTCATTTCGTCTGACATAATGAATTTATTTTTTAAGGGGACAAATTTAGTCATAAAAAACAAAAGGAAAATAAATTAAACTATATTCAAATTTATTTACATTTATTTCTGTGAAATGTTTAATTGATTATTACTTTTAAATTGATTTTCTTAAAATTTAGAAAGCAAAAATTAAGATAAACAACCACATCTTATAACATATTTAAATGTTAAATAAAGGATAAAATTCTCTCTAAAATCTATATATTCCTCTAGATTTAAAACTATCTAAATCGCTAGAAAATTTT
>CAZGZH010000277.1:0-3291 GCA_964529645.1 uncultured Flavobacteriaceae bacterium | reverse complement strand
AACTGCCTGATAATACGGCTTGAATCTTTTTAATACTGTCGCCAGAATCAACTAAATTATTCAAAGTATTAATTACAGGTAAACCGGCGCCCACATTTGTTTCGTATAAAAAGGGCGCATTGTATTCTCTAGCTAATTTTTTAAGCAGTTGATAGTTTTCTGTAGAACTGGCACAGGCAATTTTATTGCAGGTTACTACCGACATACTGTTTTTTAAATAAGTGGCATACATATCAGTAACGAGCTCAGATGCGGTATTATCTACAAAAATACTATTTCTATAATTCAGCTTTTTAACGCCGCTAAAGAAATTGTTTAAATTTGCTTTTGTACCCTTAGCTAAAAGTGTTTCCCAATTATTTAAATCGACACCCTCTTCATTAAAATACATAGTACGCGAATTGGAAATACCAATAACGCGTACATTTAAATACAGCTTTTCTAATAGATATTCTTTTTGATGATTGATTTGCGCTAAAAGGTTTTTACCCACATTACCAACACCCGTAACAAATAAGTTTAGTTGTTTGATATGGCCTTCAAAAAAGCTGTTGTGTAAAGTGTTAAGCGCTTTTTTAACATCAGATTTTGCAATGACAGCCGAGATATTTCTCTCAGAGGCTCCTTGTGCAATAGCGCGAATATTGACATTATTTTTACCTAAAGTGCTAAACATTTTACCGCTTATACCTTGATGATTTTTCATTTTATTACCAACTACTGCCACAACAGCTAAATTATTTTCAATAAAAGTTGGTTTTATACGATGTCTTGAAATCTCGAAAGCAAAAGCTTTGTCAACTACCTTTTTAGCCAATACAGCATCTTCTTGATTGATGCCGATACATATGGAGTGCTCAGATGACGCTTGTGTAATTAATACAACATTAATTTTCTGATTAGAAATAGCTTCTAAAAAGCGCTTGGCTATGCTTGGCACGCCGACCATACCACTGCCTTCTAAAGTCAATAAGGCAATATTGTCAATATGGCTAATTCCTTTGGCTAAATAGCCATTAACGGGACTGCTCTTTGTAATAAGTGTCCCTTTGTCATTGGGAGCGAAAGTATTTTTTATAAGTATTGGAATGTTTTTTTGAAGAACAGGATGTATGGTTGGTGGATAAATAACTTTAGCACCAAAATGAGATAACTCCATCGCTTCTTGAAAAGAAATTTGAGCGATTGGCTTGGCTTGTTTTACCAAAGAAGGATTGGCAGAAAACATACCACTAACGTCAGTCCAAATTTCTAATACAGAAACATTTAAAGCTGCTGCAATGATGGCTGCTGTAAAATCTGAGCCCCCGCGTCCTAAAGTGGTTTGATGACCTTTATGTGACTTTGATACAAAACCAGGCAATACAACTATTTGATGTGTGTTTTTTTTAAAATAATTTATGATATTGCTATTTGTAATTTTAAAATTAACTGTGGCTTGACCGTAATCGTCATCTGTTACAATGATGTCCTGTGAATTACATCTAATGACATCTATTTTTTTTGACTTTAAGGCTTCAGCAATAATAAAAGAAGACAATAATTCTCCCTGACTAACAATTTTGTCTTTTGAACTTTCTGATAATTCATTTATGAGATAAACACCCTCTAATAAAGCTTTTAAGTTAGCTAAAATACTGTTGACTTCATCAGTTACAGATTGTTTTTGTCTCGCATCACAAATTAAATCTGTAACGACATCTAAATGTTTTTGATTAATTACAGTTAGATTTTTAAGGTATTTTTTGTCGCTATTCGAAGCTAAAGCGGCTGTTTCTAGCAATAAATTTGTGAGTCCTCCAAGAGCAGAAACTACCACAGCGACTTTCTCTTGAGTGGCACTTTGCGCTATAATTTTAAGTGTCTTACTTATGTTTTTTGAATTGGCTACAGATGTACCGCCAAATTTTAATATTTTCATTTTTATTTATGTACGCTTTGTTGATTTGTAATAAACTTTAAGATATCTTTAATTCTTGGAATTACGAGATATAACTATTAGGACGGAAGTATATATATAATTAACCCAAAAGGGTCATAATGAAAATAGCAGTAAAGCACATAGTTGTATTTGCGCCTAAAAAAGTAGTAAAAATTGATTTTTCTATTTTCATAGGGCAAATGTAAAAATTTAATTTAATCTACAAAGTAATATCTACTTGATTTTTAAGAATATCATCAAATGTTTCTCTTTTGCGAATTAAATAGTCCTTTTTGTCGTAAACCAAAACTTCTACAGGGCGGTAACGTGAATTATAATTTGACGCCATAGAAAAACAGTAGGCTCCTGCATTGTTAAAACAAAGCGTATCTCCTTCACTAATTTCTGTAATGCGTCTGTTAGCGCCAAATGTATCTGTTTCACATATATAACCAACTACTGTATAGTAGCGTTCTTTTCCTTTTGGATTTGAGATATTGGTTATATGATGATAAGAATCGTAAAACATAGGTCTAATTAAATGATTAAAACCACTATCAACTCCTGCAAATACATTAGAGGTTGTTTGTTTCACAATGTTTACATCGGCTAAAAAATAGCCTGCTTCGCTCACTAAAAATTTACCAGGTTCAAACATCAAACTGATATCTTTTCCTATTTCTTTACAAAATTGGTTAAATCGTTTACTCAATTTCTTGCCCAGTTCTTCAATATTTGTTGAGATATCACCCTCTCTGTAAGGGACTTTAAAGCCACTGCCAAAATCAATAAAAGTCAAATCTTTAAATTGAGATGCCACATTAAAAAGAATTTCTGTGGCACTAACAAACACATCGATATCTAAAATATCTGATCCTGTATGCATATGAACCCCATTAATTGTCATTTTTGTATTTTTAGCAATACGCAGAATATGAGGCACTTGATGTACTGAAATACCAAATTTAGAATCGATATGACCTACAGAAATTTTACGATTACCACCTGCCATAACATGTGGATTTATACGTACACACACTGGAATTTCGGGATGTTTTGTACCAAATTGTTCTAAAACAGATAGGTTATCTATATTTATTTGAACACCTAATTTGGCAACTTCTTCAATTTCATTTAATGATACACCATTGGGTGTAAAGATGATGTCTTCGGCAGAAAAACCTGCTTTTAAACCCAAATTAACTTCTTGAATAGAAACAGTATCTAAACCAGAGTTAAACGTTTTAAACAGTTTTAAAACAGCTACGTTAGATAATGCCTTTACCGCATAATTAATTTTGATGTTTTTTACAGACTTAAAAGCTTCTGTAATACGTTTGTATTGCGAAGCAATTTTATCGGCATCATAG
>CAZGZH010000276.1:0-3293 GCA_964529645.1 uncultured Flavobacteriaceae bacterium | reverse complement strand
AAAATGCCCCATAAAACGGCTATAACCGGAATTAAATAAGTAACCGAAGACGAGTAAACAGGCGAAGATATTTGAACTAATTTATTGTACAAAGTTTTGGCAATGGCAGTACCAAATAACGATAATAAGATGAGGTAAAATAAAGAAATATTTACGGCGTAGTTAGAGACGTCATAAGAATTGAAAAACCCCGTAAAATATAGGATGATTAAAGCTGGAATAAACATGATTACAAAGTTCCCAGTGGCAATACTTAAAGCGCTTACATCTGCTAAAGATTTCTTTAAAATATTGACATTAAAGGCATAACCAATAGAGGCTAAAACGGGTAAAAGCGCATAGAAATAATTTTGATTTGTATTAACTTTAGCACTAGAGAGAATAAGCACTATTGTGCCTATAAAACCTATTAAAACACCTGCTTTTTGGTATTTGTTAAATGTAAAGCTAAAGAATATAGCCCCAACAATCAAGGTGTTTAAAGGTGTTAATGAATTTAAAATAGAGGCAATGGCACTGTCTATATCGTTTATTGCATACGCAAATAAAAAAACGGGAATAAACGTCCCCAAAAGGGCAGTAGTAATAATGGGTTTATAATGTTTCCTTTTGAGTTGTTTAAGACTTTTAAAGCCAACTATAAATAAAAAAAAACTTGTAAATAGTATTCTTAAAGTGCCTACCTGAATAGGCGTTAATCCTATTAAAGCTTTTTTCATCAAAATAAATGAGCTGCCCCAAATTAAGGCCAGTACAATAAGGTATATCCAACGTTTTTTAGAGTGGCGCATCTTTAGTTTTGAAAAGCGCAAAATTCAACATTTTTTATTTAATAATGTATAGAATAGCTTTTATTCTTTCCAACTAAGACTTTCAAGAATGTGTTTGACTTCGGTTTCTAAATAGTTAACGGCGGGATAAATGGAATCGTAATTTGGTGTAGCATTAAAATAAACAGCACCTGTTAAAAAATGTGCAACACTATCTGTAGCGTGAAATTGTAACTGCGAAGCCGCGTTTCCTGTGACTTTATACAAAGTGGCAAATACTTTTTTAGTTGGATTTATATATGGCTGATTGGTAATTTCGTCTGCTTTAATGGTATGGCTGTAAGTCAGTTTTTCGGCATCTTGCAGCAGTATTTTTAAATCATTTTTTACGGGCTTATAAGTAATGTCAATAGAGGCATTTAATTGTGGGTAATTTATGGTGACCCAGCATTTTTCATTTATATTAGTCTCAGCCAAATCATTGTACTCAAAAGTAAAATCACAAGGGCTATTGAGTAATGTGTAATGGGGCTTGGCGTAGCTTAAACTCAACTGTGCTTTTGGTTTGGGCAGAGTTGGTTTTGATTGGCATCCCCATAAAAAAGAGACTAATAAAAGAAAAAAGAAGATGTGTTCCTTTTTAAACATTATCTGGACTTATATTTACTTTAATTTGCTTGATGCGTTTTTTATCGACCACCTCTACTGTAAAGGTTAAAAATTTAAACTTTAGTTGGCTGTTTTTATGTGGAAATTTACCATTGATTTCTAGAAGAAATCCGGCTAGTGTTTCGGCTTCCCCTTTTTCTTCCTCAATGACGTCTTCTTCTATTTCAATAATTTGACAAAACTCTTTTAAAGAAATTTTACCTTCAAAAACATAGTTGTGTTTGTCTATTTTAGAGTAGTTTAGTTCTTCGTTATCGAATTCATCACTAATTTCGCCCACAATTTCTTCAATAATATCTTCTAAAGATAAAATACCTGAAGTCCCGCCATATTCGTCAACAACAATGGCTAAATGTATTTTCTTTTCTTGAAACTCTTTTAATAAATCGTCTAGTTTTTTGTTTTCGGGAACATAAAAAGGTTCTCTTGCCAAACGCACCCAATTAAAATCTTTTTTGTTGAGATGGGGTAACAAATCTTTGGCGTATAAAACACCAATAATAGTATCTATACTCTCATTGTAAACAGGAATTCTAGAGAAGCCTTTTTTAACTATTTTAGGTAAAATATTACTGTATTTTTCTTCGTTAGAAAGCGCAAATACATCCATTCTAGGAATCATTATTTGACGCGCTTCTGTATTGCCAAAATTAACAATGCCTTTTAATATTTTTTGCTCATCTTTATTGGCATTTTCTGTTGTTAATTCAAGCGCTAATGATAATTTTTCGACAGAGATATCGCTGTCTTTTTTGCGCAATTTATTCTCAATACTATTATTTAAAAAGGTAAGCGGAAGGCTTAAAAAACCTAAGACATTGTTTAAAAGTTTTATAGGATAAGCCATCTTTGATGCAAATAGTAAAGCATTTCTATTGGCGTAAATTTTGGGAAGCACTTCTCCAAAAAGTAAAATAATAAATGTAATAGCTATTAATTCAATCAATATTTTTAAATCGGCTACAAAAAAGTAAAAATCAACATTTATTGAAGTGTTTTTAAGGTAGCTTTCAATAATTAAATGCGATAAGATAACAATAGCAATATTTATAAAATTATTTGATATTAAAATAGTTGCTAAGAGTTTCTTGGGCTTTTCTAAAAGCTTTACAACCGTATTTTGTTTTTTATCTTTTGAATTTTTGGCTTCATCTATATCGGTTTGCGACAGTGAAAAAAAGGCAACTTCCGATCCAGAAATTAAACCAGAGAGTATTAACAGAATCAGTAAACTGAGTCCGTAATAAATAGGATTCCAATTTATAAAAAAGGATATGAAATTTAAAAATAGCGCAGGCTCTGGATCCAAATTAAATAAACTTAAATTGCTTAGAATGGTAAATCGTCTTCAGTATCTGAATTTGTTTCTGCAACGGGAGCTTTACTCTCTGTAGTATTTTCTTGAACTTGAGGCGGCGTGTTTTGTTGCCCTTTTTTATCAGATAAAAAAGTCATATCAATAACATGAATTTCTGTAGAGTAGCGTTTTATGCCATCTTGACCTTCCCATTGACGTGTTTTAATTTTACCTTCGACATAAACTTTATCGCCTTTGGTAAGGTATTTTTCGCAAATCTGAGCTAATTTGTTTTTTACAACAACGTTATGCCATTCTGTGGTGGTTACTTTTTCGCCCGTTTGTCTGTTTGTGTAAGTTTCGTTTGTAGCTATAGGAAAGCGTCCTATGGCATTACCACCGTCAAAATAATGCATTTTTACTTCGTCTCCTAGATGCCCAATTAGCATTACTTTATTTAGTGTTCCAGCCATTTTTTTTATCTTTTTTAAAGTGTTTTTATAGTCCCAAAAGTAGTGAAAAATTTAACTTAAAATAAAGGACTCTAAAAAATTATG
>CAZGZH010000275.1:0-3293 GCA_964529645.1 uncultured Flavobacteriaceae bacterium | reverse complement strand
ATCCTGAAAAAGAGCATTAGAAAAAGCAATTTCGTCTTCTTGTAGTTGCAGGTAAATTTCTTGAGCCACAGTATTGCTTATAATTTGCTTTTCTATAACTTCTGTACCATCTTCGTTTGTGTTTTTTATAAAATCTACAAAGTCGGTTTTTTCATTGCCGTAAAGCAAGAGAATTTTAATAATCTCGCGTTCTAAGTTAAAAAGGGTATCAATTTTAGAAATCTGGTCTTTTTTTACAACCTGAAAAGCCTGTTTCTGTGTTTGTTTTAAACGACGTACCGTTTCTGAATCTAATTTTTTAGAGACTTGTGCCAACTCATTAAAGAGAACACTTTCTGAAATCGTCATAACTCTAGCGCACTCTTGAATGTAGATTTCACGCTGAATCATATCGGGTATTTTAGAAATACTGGCCACAATATCACGAATAAGTCCTGCTTTTTTAACAGGATCATTCTGCGCCTCTTCCATTAAAAGCGACACTTTAAATGTGATAAAATCTTTAGCTTCTGTCTCTAAGAAATGTTTTAAATCTTCATCAGAATTTTTGCTTGCAAAACTATCGGGGTCATCGCCTTCTGGAAAGGTAAGGACTTTTACATTTAAACCTTCGGCCAAGATTAAATCTATCCCTCTAAACGACGCTTTTATACCGGCAGCATCGCCGTCAAATAATACCGTAATGTTTTTTGTCAAACGGCTTATAAGTCTAATTTGATCGGGTGTTAAAGCGGTACCCGAAGAAGATACCACATTCTCTATCCCACTTTGATGCATCGAAATAACGTCGGTATAACCTTCTACCAGGTAGCAATTATCTAAACGTGAAATGGCTTGTTTGGCATGATAAATACCGTATAAAATTTTACTCTTATGATAGATATCGCTCTCTGGAGAATTGAGGTATTTGGCTACCTTTTTATCGGATGTTAAAATACGCGCGCCGAATCCCAAAACACGACCACTCATACTTAAAATAGGGAAAATAACACGTCCTTTAAAACGGTCGAATGCGTTGTTTTCTTTAACTATTGTGAGCCCTGTTTTTTCTAAATAATCTAATTTATAGCCTTTTTCAAGTGCTTTTTTGGTAAAAGCATCGCTTTGGTTAAAAGCATAACCCAGTTTAAATTTTGTAATAGTTTCTTCGGTAAAACCGCGTTCTTTAAAGTAACTATACCCAATAGCTTTACCTTGGGTTGTGTTTACGAGAACGTCATTAAAATAATCTGCCGCAAATTGGGTGACCAAAAACATGCTTTCGCGCTCATCTGCTTCTTGTTTTTGTTCGTCTGTTTGCTCGGTTTCTTCAATTTCAATATTGTACTTTTTAGCCAAATACCGTATGGCTTCGGGATAGGTATAATGTTCGTGTTCCATTAAGAACGTCACTACATTACCGCCTTTGCCAGAACTAAAATCTTTCCAGATTTGTTTGGCAGGCGACACCATAAATGATGGTGTTTTTTCGTCAGAAAAAGGACTGAGACCCTTAAAATTACTGCCTGCTTTTTTAAGATGTACAAACTCGCCAATAACCTCTTCTACATGAGCTGTCTGAAAAACATTATCTATAGTTGTTCTGCTAATCATTTATGTAAGTACTTAAATAAAACGACCTTAAAAAAACAGCTTTTAAGAGACGGCTTTAAGTTTTTTAAGCGTTGAATTTGAGAGTTTATTTTCGGCGTATTTTTTAGTAATTGTTAACTCTTTAGCTTTACTACTTGGCATTTCGAACATGTCATCTGTCAAAATAGCTTCGCACAATGAGCGTAATCCACGGGCGCCCAATCTGTATTCTACAGCTTTTCCAACAATATAATTTAAGGCTTTTTCTTCTATTTCGAGTTTAATACCGTCCATTTCAAACAATTTTTGGTACTGTTTTATAATGGCATTTTTTGGTTCGGTTAGTATAGCTCTTAAAGTCTTTTCGTCTAGCGGATTCATATAAGACAACACTGGTAAACGCCCAATAATTTCGGGAATTAAACCAAAATCTTTTAAATCTTTAGGAATAATATATTGCAATAAATTGTCTTTATCTACTTTATGATCGCTTATAGAAGCACTATAACCAACTGCCTGCATATTGAGGCGTTTGCTAATTATTTTATCGACACCGTCAAAAGCGCCGCCCGCAATAAATAAAATGTTTTGCGTATCTATTTCTATAAATTTTTGATCGGGATGTTTACGGCCGCCTTTTGGTGGTACATTTACAACACTGCCCTCAAGTAATTTAAGAAGTGCTTGCTGTACCCCTTCTCCAGACACATCTCTTGTAATAGAAGGGTTATCACTTTTACGTGCAATTTTATCTATTTCATCGATAAAGACAATACCTTTTTCGGCTTTCTCTTTATTGTAATCAGCGGCTTGTAATAGGCGTGTTAAAATGGTTTCTACATCTTCGCCCACGTAACCGGCTTCTGTTAAAACAGTAGCATCTACAATAGCAAAAGGCACATTGAGCATACGGGCAATAGTACGCGCTACTAGGGTTTTACCCGTACCCGTCTCGCCTACCAAAATAATATTACTCTTTTCTATTTCCACATCGTTATCAGTAGGTTTTTGCAATAAGCGTTTGTAGTGATTGTACACCGCAACTGCCATAACTTTTTTAGAATGTGTTTGACCAATAATGTATTGATCTAAAAATTCTTTTATTTCTTTGGGTTTTTTTAGAATAAGCTCTGCAGCCAAACCTTTAGCATCCGATTCAGAAATTTCTTCTAGGACTATACCATGGGCTTGCTCAATACATCTATCGCAAATATGCGCATCGAGTCCTGCTATTAAAAGATTTGTTTCTGCTTTTTTCCTCCCGCAAAACGAACAGGTTAATTCTTCTTTAGCCATTTTTTAAATCTTATCTTTTTAAAATTTCGTCAATCATACCGTATTTTTTAGCTTCATCGGCTTTCATCCAATAATCACGGTCGCTATCTTTTTCTACTTTTTTAATAGATTGTCCAGAATGTTTGGCTATAATTTGATACAACTCATCTTTTAATTTTAAAATTTCGCGTGCTGTAATTTCAATATCACTAGCCTGACCTTGCGCACCGCCTAAAGGTTGGTGAATCATAATGCGCGAATGTGGCAATGCAGAGCGTTTACCTTTTTCGCCTGCACACATCAACACAGCAGCCATAGAAGCGGCAATACCTGTACAAATAGTGGCCACATTGGGTTTAATAAACTGCATAGTATCGTACATGCCTAAACCAGCATAAACCCCTCCGCCTGGAGAATTTATATAAATAGAAATATCTTTTGTAGCG
>CAZGZH010000274.1:0-3299 GCA_964529645.1 uncultured Flavobacteriaceae bacterium | reverse complement strand
TAAAATACTTTGAATGTAAGGTACAGCCACTTTAATAGCTTCGGGTGTTTCTTGTCTGTTAGATTTATAAGCGGCAAAATCTTTTGTTCTAGCAACAGAACCGCCTTTGTCAAAAGCCACGGCTAAATGATCTGGTTTTTCGCGTTTTATAACGTTTAATAAAGAATTCATAAAACCCAAAATAGCAGAAGTATCCATGCCTTTTGAGTTTATTCTTGGGTTTTTTATAAGCGCGTAGTAACCTCTAAAGATAAGCGCAAAGGCGTCTATTAAGAAGAGTCGTTTTTTTTTAGTCATAAGGGGTAAAAATAGGCCTCTAAGATAACCTAAATTATTGTAAAAAATTTGTTAGTAAAAGGCGGTAATTTTCAATTCTTATTTGGTTAATAAATTCATTGTTATTAACTTTATCGTTTAATATAATAGTATTCTCTTCCCCTGTTTACATATTATATTTGTTTGAGGTTTATGAATATTTTATAAAAGTTGAATGAATAAAATAGGTAAAAACATCTTAATATTATCTGTAGCTAATGATATTTGCAGTCAAGCTGATGACTTTATAAAAACTGTAGAATCTAAATATAAAGTCTTTAGAGTTTATAGTATTGGTAAATATGAAACCCTTCTTAAAAAAGAAGACATAGGCTGTGTTTTAGTCTGTTCTAAGTTGCAAAATAAAGTTTTAATAACAACATTTCTCAGTCATGTAAATGAGGTACCCCATATATTAATTACAGACGAAACTCATAAAAGAAAGGCACAAGTATTAATAAATAAAGGTATTAAAGATTATGTAATATCTACTAAAACTTCGCGTCTTTTTCCTGCTATTAATAGAGAAATTGAAGCTTTTGAAGAGAGAAAAAAAAATAAACAAATTTTAGATGAGCTTATATTAAGTAAAGAAATTTCTACTTTACATTTAGAAAATACGCCTTTACCAACCATGTCTTGGGATTTAAATTTTAACGTAACACTTTGGAATAAAGCGGCTACAAATGCTTTTGGATATACTGCAAAAGAGGCTTTGGGTAAAAATTGTTTAGAACTCACTGTCCCAAAAGGCTTAGAAAGGAAAGCTAAAGAAATATTTAAGAATTTAATATCACAAAAAGGGACTACAGATAATATAAGCGAAACACTTACCAAAAGTGGTAAAATAATTATTTGTCATTGGCATAATACCATCTTAGAAAATAGTAAAGGCGAAACTATAGGTGTTATTTCTTCTGTTGAAGATATAACAGAAAAAGAGAACATAAGAAAGGCCGCTATTAAAAGTCAAAGATTATTAGAAAATGCCCAAAAACTTTCTGAAGTTTATTTTATTGATATCAGTCTTAATACAAATAAAGTAGTTTTAGATAAAGAATTTATTGCCATTAGCGGCTTACCACAAAAGAATTATTATAAATCATCCTATTTAGCAAATAAACTTATCTACCCTCAAGATAAACTGAAACTTTTAAGGGCTATTAATAAGGCAATTAATGATAAATCTAAACTAGCCGTAGACATAAGAGTAGTTTTTAAAGATGGTACCATTAGATGGATTAATATATTGGCCGATATATTAATTGATGATAAAATAGAAAAAAAATCACTTGTTGGTACTTTTATAGATATTACAGACCGTAAAAATGAGCTTAACAATTTAGAAAAACAAAAACAAAAATTAGATTTAACAATAGATATTGCCAATGTAGGATTTCTAGAATTAGATTTTGAAACTAACACACTTGAAGTTTCTGGAAAAACAAAAGAAATATTCGAATTAGATAAAAACAAAAAGGTATTTGATTTAAAAGAGATTCTTTCTAGGGTTCACCCAGACGATAAGGAGAAAGTAGATAAAGCGATAAAAGAATCTAGAAATAAAAACATACCCTATCAAATTAATCATCGTTTAGCCTTACCAAGTGGTTCTATAGTTTGGGTAAACAACATGGCGCAAATTATTTATGATAAAAATAATAAACCACTAAGGATGCTTGGTATTTTTAGAGATGTTACCAACCAAGTAAATAGAGAGCGCCGTTTATTGCAACACTCACTTATTTTAAATCAAGTGAGCTCATTAATTATGGTACTTGATAGAAACGCAGATTTTATTTTTGCATCTCCTTCTATAAAAGAGTTAACAGGTTATGAAATTTCTGATGCACTAGGGCAAGGTTGGTGGAATGTGTCATATATTTCTGATGAAGAAAAAATTAAATCAAAAGAAAGTTTTGTAAGTGTCTTAAGTAGTAAAACTGTCAACATAAATAATCTAAAATACGAGCGAAAAGTACTCTGTAAAAATGGTAAAATTAAATGGTTTACTTGGCAATTTTCTAAAGGAACAGATGGTACAATAATTGGCTCTGCTACAGATATTACTAAGGAAAAAGAAAAAGAATTCTTGGTAACCAAATTATTTAAAGCCTTAGAAAGTAGCCCAACAATAGTAGTTATTACAGATATTAAGGGGGATATTGAATATGTTAATGCTAAATTTGAAGAAGTAACAGGTTATTCTAAAAAAGAAGCTATAGGTAAAAATCCAAGAATTTTAAAATCTGGTGATACCCCAAAAGAAGAATACACTAAAATGTGGCAAACTATTTTAACGGGTAAAACGTGGCATGGTGAACTAAAAAACAAGAAAAAGAACGGCGATTTATTTTGGGAAAATGCAATCATTACACCTGTAAAAAATGAAGAAGGTATCATTACCAATTTTATTGCACTTAAAGAGGATATAACAGAAAAGAAAGCCCAAGAAAAAAGATTTTTATATGCTTTATTTGAAGCCCAAGAAAATGAAAAACTTAAGTTTGGAGAAGAATTACACGATAGTTTGAGTCAGATTTTATCGGCCATGTCATTTTATTTAGATGCCTGTTTAAATCCCAAAAATACAAATACAGATCAAAAATTAGTTTATTTAGAAAAAGTTAAAGAACTATCTGTAGATGCTTTGCTCGAATCGCGTCATATATCTCACGGATTAATGTCTAAGCAATTATTAAAGGGTGGTTTAGTGTCTTCTGTAAATGAAATTTGCGAAAATTATAATGTCTCAAGAGATATTAAATTCACCTTTAAAAACGAGGGTTATAAAGAAGGTATTATGCCCGCTCAATCAATACAGAATATTTATAGAATCATTCAAGAAATAACAACCAATATTATTAGACATGCAGCCGCTTCAAAAGCTACTATTAAATTTACAGTAAAAGATAAGAAATGGTTTGCCCTAGAAATAAAAGATAATGGTATAGGAATAGACTCAGATAAAATTACCGATAAAT
>CAZGZH010000273.1:0-3301 GCA_964529645.1 uncultured Flavobacteriaceae bacterium | reverse complement strand
TAGGTTCTAAAAATTGCAAAAAAAAACCACGCCTAAGCGTGGTTTTTTAAAAATTATTATACTGTTGTTATTTTTCTTTTTCAGCAGTAACTTCAAAATCTAAATCAACAATAACTTCTCTGTGTAATCTTATTTTGGCTTGGCTTTTACCCAATCTTTTTATTGTACCTCCTAAAACACTGATGAATTTTTTATCAATACTATGACCTGCAGCTTCTAAAGCTTCAGCTAGGTTAGCATTATTAACAGAGCCAAATAGTTTATCTCCTGTACCAGCTTTGGCCGTTATTTTAATTTCTAATGTGGCTAAATCTTCGGCTACTTTATTAGCATCTTTTATCAACTTAGCTTCTTTAAAAGCACGTTGTTTAAGTGTTTCGGCTAATACTTTTTTAGCAGATACTGTTGCTAAAACAGCAAATCCTTTTGGGATTAAATAATTACGTCCATAACCATTTTTAACCTTTATTAGGTCATCTTTAAAACCCAAATTTTCTACGTCTTTTTTTAATATAAGTTCCATATTATTTCAGTTTTAAAAATTATTTTAACATATCGCCTACATAAGGCATTAAAGCTAAATGACGGGCTCTTTTAATAGCTTGTGCTACTTTGCGTTGGTATTTTAAAGTCGTACCTGTTAAACGACGTGGTAAAATTTTACCTTGTTCGTTTACTAAATAAATTAAAAAATCGCCATCTTTATAATCAATATACTTAATACCATTTTTTGTAAAACGACAGTATTTAGTTTTTTGTTTAGTTTCTATATCTAAAGGTGTAAGATATCTGATATCTGCTTTGCTACCTCCTTTTGCTTGTTGTTCTAAATTTGCCATGGCTTATTTTTTAGATTCTTTATTACGTTCGCGACGTTTTTCTGCCCACGCTTCGGCGTGTTTGTCTAAGCGTACAGTTAAGTAACGCATAACGCTATCGTCTCTTCTAAATTCTAACTCGAAAGGAGCAACTACTTCTCCGGCTACTTTGTAATCAAACAAATGATAAAATCCGGTTTTTTTCTTTTGAATTGTGTAAGCTAATTTTTTTAAGCCCCAATTCTCTTTCCAAATCATTTCGGCACCTTTAGAAACCAAGTAATCTTCAAACTTTTTTACTGTTTCCTTTATCTGAGTTTCAGATAAAACGGGATTCAAAATGAAAACAGTTTCGTAATGATTCATAAATTATTATTTTTGTTATTAATTTGAGCGTGCAAATATACACTTTTTATTATTTAATTTAGTTGTTTTTGTATGTCAATTATTTGACTTATTTTTTATTTAAAAAATATGTACATTTAGTCCGTTATAAATTGACACTTATGCAGATACCGCACATCCCCAATCTTATTTATTACGCTATTCCTGTTTTTGTGGTTTTAATCGCTCTAGAAGTGCTTATTTCTAACAAAATGAAATTAAAAACATACCTCTTTAAAGATGCCGCAACATCAATTAGTATGGGTTTAGGAAACGTAGCTCTAAACGTAGTAGCTAAAGGATTGGTTTTAGGAGCCCTTGTCTTTTTATATCAATTTAGGTTGTTTACCATTCCTTTTACGTGGTGGAGTTGGCTGTTAATTCTCTTTGCCGAAGATTTTACTTATTATTGGTTCCATCGTATCAGTCACGAAAATCGTTTTTTTTGGGCGTCTCATATCATACATCATTCGTCTCAACACTATAACCTTAGTACCGCTTTACGTCAAACGTGGACGGGTAGTTTCTTGTCTTTTGTCTTTTGGTTGTGGTTACCTTTAGTGGGATTTCATCCTGTTATGATTCTCACACAAATGTCTATCAGTTTGTTATATCAATTTTGGATTCACACTGAAACAATCGACAAACTCCCAAAGTGGTTCGAAGCTGTTTTTAACACGCCGTCCCACCACCGTGTACACCACGCCACAAATCCGCAGTATTTAGACCGCAATCACGCCGGTATTTTTATTATTTGGGATAAATTATTTGGCACTTTTCAACCCGAAGTTGAAAAACCCACATACGGACTCACTAAAAATATAGATAGTTTTAATCCGCTTTACGTAGCTTTTCACGAATGGTTTGCTATGCTTAAAGATATCTTTACAAGTAAAACCAATTTGTACAAACGCTTGCTTTATCTTATAAAACCACCAGGATGGCGTCATGACGGGTGCGGACAAATATCATCAGATTTAAGAAAGGCTTGGGAGAAAAATCACGGTTAATAATTATCAACATCAATTATAAAGCGCACCGACCTAAATTCGGCTATACTTTCAAAGCTATTTCTAATCTTTAAAATGTGATTTTTAGAAACTGTTAAATGACGATTTTTAGGAAGTTTTATAAGAAAGGTCTTGATATACTGATTTCTTATCCGCGAAATAGGCGGGTCACTGGGACCCAAAACATTTTCATTAAATACTTGAGCAAAGGATTTAGTCAGCCACATACCAGCTCTGTATAGTTTATGAGAATCTTTGTGTTTTATTACAATCTTAACCAAACGTACAAAAGGCGGATATTTATGTTGTTGCCGTTCTTGTATTTGTACATTATACATGGCTTCATAATCGTGATTACAAACTTGTTGTAAAATTGTATGAAACGGATTATAGGTTTGAATAAGCACCCTGCCATGGCTTATTCTACCCGAACGCCCCGATACCTGTTGTAATAACTGAAAACTGCGCTCATGAGCTCTAAAATCGGGATAATTGAGCATACTATCTGCCAACATAACGCCCACTAAAGTAACTTTAGAAAAATCTAAGCCTTTAGCCAACATCTGTGTACCGACCAATATTTTGGTATGCCCTTCTTGAAAATCGTTTATCAATTTCTGATAGGCATACTTACCACGTGTGGTATCAAAATCCATGCGTCCAATAGGAATGTCTGGATAAAATTCTTGTAAGGCGGCGGCTATTTGCTCTGTACCAAAGCCTCTTGTGTCTAAAGACGGATTGCCACAGGCTTTACACTGTATCGACATAGCTTCGCTATAAGCACAATAATGACATTGCAAATTGTGTTTGAGCTTGTGGTACGTCAGACTCACATCACAATTAGGGCAATGTGGCGTTGTACCACACGCGTTACAAGTTACAACAGGGGCAAAACCTCTGCGGTTCTGAAAAATAATGACTTGCTCGCCTAGTGCTAAAGTTTCTGAAACAGCCTTTAATAATTCGGTTGAAAAAATACCTTTCATCTGTTTCTTTTTGTACTGCTCTTTAAGGTCTATTAAAGTGATTTTTGGTGGTTTTACCGCACCAAAACGCTCGTTAAGATGTACCAAACCAAACTTTTTT
>CAZGZH010000272.1:0-3305 GCA_964529645.1 uncultured Flavobacteriaceae bacterium | reverse complement strand
ACTTCTGCAGGGCACTCGGCATTAACTTGTGTCATTTCGTCATGCCACCAAACATCACGTCCTACTTTCATGGTCACGTCAGCATTTATACGTTTTAAAACAATTGACGTTTCTATAGTTGGACATGTTTCTAAAGCTTCATCGGCTATACCTTTTAAATCGACTGCTTTTGCACCTCTATAAACACCGTCAGAAGTTATAAGCACTTTACAAGAAGCGTCATTAATACGTGTAGATAAAGCCATTGACGAAAATCCTGCAAAAACAACAGAATGCACAGCACCAATTCTGGCACAGGCCAAAACGGCAATCGCCAATTCGGGTACCATTTGCATATAAAGACAGACCCTGTCTCCTTTAGTTACACCTTTGCTTTTAAGTACATTGGCAAACTTACAAACCTCTTCAAATAGTTGGTTATACGTTAAAATACGGTTATCATCGGCAGGGTCATTGGGTTCCCAAATTATAGCTACTTCATCACCTCTATTTTCTAAATGACGGTCTAAACAATTTTCGGTTATATTTAATTTGGCACCTTTAAACCATGCAAATTCAGCTTTATTCCAATCGTATTCTAAAACTTTATCCCACTTTTTATGCCAATTAAAAGTATCGGCAATTTGAGCCCAATATCCTTCAGTATCATTTACACTGTGCTGATACGATTTATAGTATTTTATAAACGAATCTATTTGTAAATCGTATAAGCTTTTTTTCTCTTCTATTTCTTCATTTTTAAAAACCCCTATTTTGTGTAATCTGTATTCGTGCGTTATTTCGTTTACAATTTCGGGATCGTCAATTGTAGAAGGAATGGTATATTCTACACCATCAGCAATATTGCGCAATAGTTTTCTGAGGATTTTACCTGAGCGTGTTTTTGGCAAACGTTTAACTATCATAACTTTACGCAACGACGCCACAGCACCAATAACTTTTCTTACTTCTTGAACAATATTGTATTCTAATTCAAAACCCGAAACATAATCGCCAGATTTTAAAACCACTAAAGCCAAAGGTATTTGGCCTTTTAAATCATCTGCTATACCAAAAACGGCACACTCGGCAACCGACGGGTTAGAAGCCACAACCTCTTCCATTTCGGCAGTAGATAATCTATGACCAGCTACGTTTATAACATCGTCAATACGTCCTGTTATAAACACATAGCCATCTTCATCAATATAGCCGCCATCGCCAGATAAATAATAGCCATCAAAGCGTTTTAAATAACCCTTAATATAACGTTCTGTATTACCCCAAATATTATAAATATTACCCGGAGGCAAAGGTAATTTCACAACAACTAAGCCTTCTTTGTTTGCGCCTAGCTGATTGCCATCCTTATCTAAAACTTGAATATCATAACCTCCAACAGGTTTAGCTGCAGAACCTGCTTTTACTTTAAGCGGTTCTACTCCCATCATGTTAGACAACATAGGCCACCCCGACTCTGTTTGCCACCAATGGTCTATTACAGGAATGTTTAATTTATCTTCTAACCAGTGTAGAGTAGCGGCATCGCAACGCTCTCCTGCAAGAAATTGATATTTTAAACAACTCATATCGTAATGTGCCAAAAGTTCTCCGTCAGGATCTTCTTTTTTAATGGCTCTTATAGCTGTTGGTGCTGTAAACATTACATTAACACCATTCTCACTTATAACACGCCAAAAAGTACTGGCATCAGGTGTTTTTATGGGTTTTCCTTCAAAAACAATAGTTGTATTACGATTGATGAGTGGCCCGTAAACAATGTAACTATGCCCTACAACCCAACCTACATCTGAAGCGGCCCAATAAGTATCGCCTTGACTGATACCATAAATATATTTCATAGAATACTTTAAAGCTACAGCATAACCGCCACTATCTCTTAAAATTCCTTTTGGTTTCCCTGTTGTACCTGATGTATAAAGAATGTACAAGGGGTCATTAGCATTCATTTCGACACAATCTGCTGGTTTAGATTTTTTAACCAAATCTTCATAATCTACAAACCGTTGATTTTCTTCGGTCAGTGCTCCTAAATCTCTTTGCAATAAAATGATGCTTTTAGGTTTGTGAGTAGCAATTTCTACAGCCTTATTTACCAGTGGCGTATAAGAAATTAATCTATCTACTTCCATACCCGAAGTTGCTGTAATAATTGCCTTTGGCAAACAATCGTCTATTCTTATGGCTAATTCATTGGGAGCAAATCCGCCAAAAACAACAGAGTGAATAGCCCCAATTCTGGCACAAGCCAACATAGCAAAAGCCGCATGGGGTATCATAGGCATATAAACAATTACCGTATCGCCTTTAGCTACGCCTAAGTCTCTTAAACCTCCTGCTAGTTTTGATACTTCATATTTTACATCGTTAAATGTGTATTTAATTTTTTGTTGTGTTACTGGAGAATCGTAGATTATGGCTACTTGTTCCCCAAAACCATCTTCAATATGTTTATCTATAGCTAAATAACTCAAATTTAATGTACCGTCTTTAAACCAACGATAAAACCCGTTTTCGTCTTGCGATAAAATATTAGTTGGTTTTTTATACCAAGCTATTTCATTGGCTTGTTCTGTCCAAAAAGCCTCTGGGTTTTGTATGCTATTATTGTAATGTTCTTTATAATTCATGATGATTCGTTTTTTGTTTATTTATAATAATCCAAACCAATTTGGATTTAAAAATTTTAGTTTAACTAGAACCCATATTATTAATAATGCAAAGAGTCCTATAAAAATTGAAATTAAAAAGTGCCCTTTTAGCATAGGTTCTAAATAAAATCTACCTAGTAAAGTGACAATTATATAAACGGCTATAAAAATATCTGAGGCTAATGGCGTTAATCTTAATTTCATAATTATTTTTTATTTAAAAGGGTTTTTACTTCTTTAACTAATTGTTTTGTAGAGAATGGCTTAGGAATGTATTTATCAGCGCCAAGCTGAAGTCCCAATTCTATATCTGCTATTTTACTTTTTGCAGATAGAATTATGACTTTTATTTTTTCAAGCCCATCTACCTCTTTTAGGTGTTTTAACACTTGATAGCCATCAACTTTTGGCATCATAATATCGAGCAAAATAATATCTGGTAAACTATTTTCTATTATTTCTATAGCTTCTGCGCCATCTCTAGCAATAAATACTTCATAATTTTCTTTCTTAAATACAAACTCTAATGACATAACTATGTTAGGTTCATCGTCTACAATTAATAATTTTTTCATTTTTTAGTTATTTATTGGTAAAACAAAAGTTAGTTTGGCGCCATTTGGAACAATATTTTCTGCCCAAATTTTGCCTTTA
>CAZGZH010000271.1:0-3307 GCA_964529645.1 uncultured Flavobacteriaceae bacterium | reverse complement strand
ATTATTGGCTTAACAGGTGGTATTGGAAGTGGTAAAACCACTGTAGCTAAATTATTTTTAGAGAGGGGAGTTCCTGTTTATTTTGCGGATGATGAAGCTAAAAAATTAATGCAATCTTCAGAGGCATTAAAGTCTAAAATCCGTGCTACTTTTGGCGATAAATCCTATTTAAATAACACACTTAACAGATCTTATTTAGCCGCATTGGTATTTACAGATAAGCGTAATCTAGAACGCCTTAACAAGTTAGTGCATCCGGCTGTTAAAGAGCATTTTTCTAAATGGCGGGCACAACAAAATTCAGAATATGTCATTTATGAGAACGCTATTTTGTTTGAGAGTAATTCAGATAAAGAATGTGATTATATAATTACAGTAATTGCTGATTATGAAACACGTATTAAACGTGTCATGAAACGCGATAATATATCGCGTCAAGATGTTATAAATAGAATTGATAACCAATTAAAAACAGCAGAAAAAGTAGCATTATCTGATGCGGTTATTCAGAATGATGATTTACAAAATTTAAAGCCTCAAATTAATAAGATTTTAGTAGCGCTCAAGAATAAATTTTCTTCAAATTAGACATTTCTTCAAAATTTTCTTAAAATATTGTTAAAAACAAAATGATTTCAGCTATTTAACTCCAAATCGCAAAAATATTAACAATTTAAATCTTATTTTTGAACAATGGGTAAAAAGTTATTTGTTTCTCTAATTACTTTAATGAGCATTTCATTAATTGGTATTATAGCCGTTCAGGTTTATTGGATAAACAGTACCATAGAAATAAGAGAAAGACAATTTTCTAATGATGTTAAGTTTGCTATTGCAAATGTTTCTCAAAACATACAAAAACGAGAAATAAACGATTATTATAAGGTTTTTACACCGCTTATTAACTCGGCCAAGATGGCTAAAAAAGGGATTATCAAGAACCTTTTTTATAGTAAAATAGATACCAATACAAACGAGTTATTTACTTACAAACAAAGTATTTTAGAGAATAACTATAAATCGCCTTTGACGAACTTAAATATTAATATAGATACTTTTAAATTTAAGAGTTATTACAGCAAATCTATTAAACAAATATCTAAGATTAATAATATATCTAAAGATATTAAACAGTTAACACCAGAACAAAAATTTGTTAAAATAGGTAAACTTATAGGTCTTGAAAAATTGAATTTTGAAAATTTTTTCAAAGAAATTGCGCCTAGAAACCCAATCTACAAGCGGGTAAGTAAGGACGAAATAACATATAATTTAAATTTTGAATTAGAACAAAGAGGCATATCTGCGGCTTATGAATTTGCTGTTTATAGCAGTAATTTTCCAACAAAAATAAAGTCAGCTAATTTTAAATTAAACAAGGGGAGAACGTATAAAGTCCCTTTATTTTTAAGTGAAAACGAAACAAGCAATTACGACTTGTATGTAAGCTTTCCGAAAAAGAATGAATATATTTTAGGAGCTATTTCTAAAATTTTGATGTTGAGCGCCTTTTTTATACTGATAATTGCATATGCTTATGGAAGTGCTATTTATCAACTCATAAAACAAAAACAAATCTCTCAAATTAAGACAGAATTCATCAATAATATGACGCATGAGTTTAAAACACCCATAGCTACAATAAACTTGGCCTTAGATGCTATTAAAAACCCTAAAATTATTGATAATAAAGAAAAGATATTGAATTATGTAAGAATGATTCGTGAAGAAAATAAACGCATGTTTAATCAGGTTGAAAATGTTTTGCGTATTTCTAAGTTAGAAAAAAATCAGTTAGATATCAGTAAGGAAATAGTAGATATAAGCGACTTGTTAGAAGATGCTATTATGCATGTGAGGTTGATTGTAGATAATAAAGGAGGGTATATCAAAACCCATTTTAATGCCACTTTTGATGAAGTTCATGCCAGCCCATTTCATCTAAAAAATGTATTTATTAATATCTTAGATAATGCTATAAAATACTCAGAAGAGGCTCCTAAAATTGATATCTACACAGAAACAATAGGTAACGAGTTGATTATAAGAATTACAGACCAAGGGATTGGGATGACTAAAAATGTACAAAAACAAATATTTAATAAATTTTATAGAGAACAAACGGGTAATGTGCATAATGTAAAAGGGCACGGGCTCGGTTTGGCTTACGTAAAGAAAATAATAGAATACCACCATGGCACAGTAAATGTAACGAGTGAAAAAGGTAAAGGAAGCACCTTTACTGTAAAATTGACATTGATTTAAAAAAATATATTATGGAACAAAAACGCATACTTTTAGTAGAAGACGACCAAAATTTTGGTACAGTTTTAAAAGATTATTTATCCTTAAACGATTACGATGTAACCTTAGCAAAAGACGGGTTAGAAGGCTTAATTATGTTTAAAAATGACACTTACGATATGTGTATTTTAGACGTCATGATGCCACGTAAAGACGGTTTTTCTTTAGCTAAAGATATAAGAGCAACAGACAAAGAAATCCCCATTATCTTTTTAACAGCAAAAACGCTAAAAGAAGATGTTCTAAAAGGATATCAAGTAGGTGCAGACGATTATCTTAACAAGCCTTTTGATTCTGAAGTGTTGCTTTATAAAATTAAAGCCATTATGCAACGTAAAGAATCTGAAAAGGATGTTGAAGATGAAACTTTTGAATTTGAAATTGGACAATTTCATCTCAATTCTAAATTGAGACATCTGTCTAAAAATGGTGGAGAAGTAAGAAAATTATCGCCAAAAGAAAATAAATTACTCAAACTTTTGGTACTTCATTTAAATGATTTAATGCCGCGTGAATTGGCCTTGACAAAAATATGGAGAGATGATAATTACTTTACATCTAGAAGTATGGATGTTTACATTGCTAAATTGCGTAAGTATTTAAGAGATGATACCAATGTTGAAATAATCAACATACACGGCGAAGGCTTTAGATTGGTTGTTAAAAAAAGCTAGACTTATTTTAAACCGTTAAAAAAATTGGCAATCTTATTTTCGGTATCGGTAAGGTTGCTGCCAATCCATTCATGACTTTCATTGTTGTACAATGTATATTCGTTAGTAATTCCCAAAGCGTCTAAGGCTGCTTTTAAATCGACACCTTGTGATATTGGTACTAAATTATCTAGTCCACCAAAAAATTGTGCAGTTGGCGGCGTATTGATATTTACAAAAGTTAAAGGACTTGCATTTTGGTATAAGCTAGCATTATTTACATAAGTATCTCCTAAAACAATAGCGGCAATATCTTGGATTTCTGGATTTATAGAACTTGTATAGGCAGG
>CAZGZH010000270.1:0-3323 GCA_964529645.1 uncultured Flavobacteriaceae bacterium | reverse complement strand
TCTTCCGATCTATCAATTTGCTACACAACGAAGCCAAAGTTATTTAATTATTAACCTTTCAAATTTAAAAAAATGTCAGTATTAATATTCGCAGAAACTTCAGAAGGAAAATTTAAAAAAATAGCTTTAGAAGCCACGTCATACGGTGCTAAAGTTGCCGCAATGCTCAACACAAATTGTGTAGCCGTTTGCCTCAACGCTAACGAGCCTAATTTACTTTCAGATTATGGTGCTACAAAAATCATCAATGTCACAAATGACAAACTCAATACTTTTAACGCCAAAGCTTACGCTAATGTTACCGCACAGGTAGCTATTCAAGAAGAGGCTACAGTTGTAATTGTAGATTCTAGTGCCAACGGATTATATTTAGCGCCTCTTGTCGCTTTTAATTTACAAGCCGGCTTGGCGTCAAATACTGTGGCTTTACCGAGCAGTACAGCACCTTTTGTGGTGAAACGCAAAGCTTTTTCAAGTAAAGCCTTTAGCAATACAGAACTAACTACAACTAATAAAGTTATAGGATTGGCTAAAAATACTTTTGGTTTAATTGAAAATAAAGTTGAAGCTAGTGTAGAAGCATTTAACCCCACTTTAAGCGATGCCGATTTTAACATCACTTCTAAAGAAATAAACAAAACATCGGGTAAAGTTACCATTGCTGATGCCGATATAGTAGTTTCAGGCGGGCGTGGCTTAAAAGGGCCCGAAAATTGGGGCATGATAGAAGAATTAGCATCAGTTTTGGGTGCAGCCACAGCGTGTTCTAAACCTGTAGCCGACTTAGATTGGCGACCTCACGAAGAACACGTGGGTCAAACGGGTAAACAAGTGGCTTCTAATCTTTATATAGCCATTGGGATTTCTGGCGCTATCCAACATTTAGCGGGTATCAATTCTTCTAAAGTAAAAGTAGTTATCAACACCGACCCCGAAGCGCCTTTCTTTAAAGCCTCAGATTACGGTATTGTAGGCGATGCTTTTGAAGTTGTGCCTAAGTTGGTTGAAAAATTAAAAGCCTTTAAACAAAATAACGCATAAATTTTATTAAATTGTGCTCCGAAAGGGTGCCTAATTATTTGGAATATGATACCCAAGTAATTAGGCATTTTTTATATATAAACAATTTATAGTTGAGTTTAATACGTTTAAATATTAAGGGGATTTCTTACAGCCAAACCCAAAGCGGCGCTTACGCTTTAGTGCTGAGCGAGGTAGCGGGAGATAGAACTTTACCTATTATAATTGGTGCTTTCGAAGCGCAATCTATTGCCATAGCTTTAGAACACGAAATTAAACCGCCGCGTCCTTTAACACACGATTTATTTAAGAGTTTTGCCGACCGCTTTAACATAAAAGTCAAACAGGTTATCATCCACAAATTGGTTGACGGTGTTTTTTATTCGAGTCTGATTTGCGAATGCGATAAAATTGAAGAAATTATCGACACACGTACTTCAGATGCTATTGCATTGGCCATAAGGTTTAATGCCCCTATTTTTACCTATGCTAATATTTTAGACAAGGCGGGTATTTTCCTCAAACTCAAAGACGAAATGAAAATTCAAAAAGAGCAGAAAATTACACAAAAACCTATTCCAAAAAAGGACGCTTTTTCTAAACTGACTCTTAAATCTTTAAATAAAAAACTAGATCAAGCCATTGCTAATGAAGATTACGAATTGGCTGCGCGGATTCGCGATGAAATTAATAACAGAAAATAAACACCCCTCCTATGAATATTAAATTACGACTAACTATTTTAAATTTTTTCGAACTCTTTGTTTTTGGTGCCTGGCTTATTTCGCTGGGTGGTTATTTAAATGGACCGCTCGACTTTACTGGAACCCAAATTGGCAGTATTTTTAGTACTCTAGGTATTGCTTCAATTATAATGCCAGCCATTGTCGGTATTATTGCCGATAAATATATACCTGCCCAAAAACTATTAGGGATATTACATCTTATTGGGGGTGTTTTTATGTTTTACTTATCGAGTATTACACATTTTGACGGTTTCTTTTGGATAATGTTAGGATACCTTTTAGTTTATATGCCTTCAATTGGCTTGGCCAATGCTGTTTCATACAGTGTTTTAGAAGATAACAATTTTGATATAGTAAAAGTTTTTCCCCCTATTCGTGTTTGGGGAACAATTGGTTTTATAATAGCACTTTGGGCTGTCGATTTTTTAGGATGGGCGCAAAGTTCAAATCAGTTTTTATTTACTGCCGGCTTTTCATTCGTCATGGGTATTTATAGTTTTACAATGCCAAATGTGCCTTGTTCTACAAGTAAAAGTCAGACATTGATTCAACGCTTAGGCTTAGATGCTTTTGTGCTGTTTAAAGAAAGAAAGATGGCGGTCTTTTTTATATTTTCTATGCTTTTAGGTATCGTTCTGCAAATATCGAATGCTTGGGCATCAGCATTTATGGGTGGTTTTAAAGATATTTTTCCCGATTCATTCGCCGTAAAACATGCAAGTACTTTAATATCGTTATCACAAATATCTGAAACTGTTTTTATTTTAACCATTCCTTTCTTCTTAAAACGCTTTGGCATAAAAGCCGTCATGCTTATGAGTATGATAGCTTGGTTTTTTAGGTTTGCCTTATTTGGTGTTGGTAGCCCAGAAGGTATAGGATTGGGTTATTTGGTGTTATCGATGATAGTATATGGTATGGCCTTTGATTTCTTTAATATTTCGGGATCTCTATTTGTAGAAATGGAAACAGACAATAAATTTAGAAGTAGTGCGCAAGGATTATTTATGCTATTAACCAACGGCTTAGGTGCTTTTGTTGGGGGTTACACCAGTGGTTTGGTAGTAGATCATTTTACGCAAAATGGCAATAGAGATTGGGTAAGTATTTGGTTTGTTTTTGCGGCTTATGCCTTAATATTGGCCATAGTTTTTGCCTTGGTTTTTAAATACAAACACAATCCAGACGCGATTAAAGAGGTGAAGCATTAGCTTCTAGTAACTGGTATTAAGTATTAAGAAAAAAATGTCAAGCTGAGCGGAATCAAAGCTCTTGTATCTTGCTTATTTAAAAAATTCTTCCCTTGGGAAGCTTAGGATAAAATGAAACAATATTTAGATTTAGTAAAATACGTTTTAGAAAACGGCGTGGGTAAAGACGACCGCACAGGCACAGGCACAAAAAGTGTTTTTGGCTACCAAATGCGTTTTGATTTGCAAGAGGGTTTTCCGATGCTCACCACCAAAAAACTGCATTTAAAATCGATTATTCACGAGTTGCTGTGGTTTTTAAAAGGCGATACCAATATTGCCTATCTCAAAGAAAACAATGTTAAAA
>CAZGZH010000269.1:0-3345 GCA_964529645.1 uncultured Flavobacteriaceae bacterium | reverse complement strand
ATTATAACTTTAAAACTTATTTAGAATTATTTCAAAAACAACTATCAAAATCTTAACATAAAGTAATACCATTTCCCAACACTCCGCTCTTCCGATCTATAGGGACGATTCCAATGATGACAGCTGCTTTGCTATTCGGAAACTTTATAAAGTTATCAATTAGAAATAAAATTCAAAAAGCAATTCCTATCTTTGTAGTCATAATAGGATTGCTATTTATTTTAAGGGGTTTGGGTTTAGGGATTAAATATATTTCGCCACCCAATCATAAATTAAAAATACCGTCAAAACCAATGATGATGAATGGTACTTCTATTTTATATGACGTTAAAAGTATTTATGGAAAAGAACAATCAAAAAATAGCGGCTAAAGAATTTCAAGATATAACGTCAATTGAAGCGTTGCGCCAGTTATTACAAGATAAAAACCGCGACACAAAAAAAGTAGATCAGACCTTAGATTACGAAAAAGATTTACATTTACTTCAAATAGAGCTAGTCAAACTACAGCAATGGATTTTAAAGCATAAAAAACGCGTTGTTATTATTTTCGAAGGCCGTGATGCCGCTGGAAAAGGAGGTAATATTCGTCGTTTTATGGAGCATTTAAATCCGCGTTCAGTACGTCAAGTAGCGCTGAATAAACCTACAGAGATAGAACGTGGCCAATGGTATTTTAGACGTTATATAAAGCATTTACCAAATGAAGGGGAGCTGTGCTTCTTTGATAGAAGTTGGTATAATCGTGCTGTTGTAGAGCCTGTTATGGGGTTTTGCAACGAACAACAATACAAGCAGTTTATCCACAAAGTGCCAGAATTTGAGCATATGCTCTACGAAGATGGGGTGACTATTATTAAATTTTGGTTGTCTATTACCAAAGACGAACAATTACGCCGTTTTGATGCACGAAATAACAATCCGCTAAAGCGATGGAAATTTAGTCCTGTTGACCAAAAAGGACAAGAATTGTGGGATAAATACACTTATTACAAAGAGCAGATGTTTAGCAAAACACACACTTCTTACAGCCCTTGGATAATTGTAAAAACCAATGATAAAATGGCAGCACGTTTAGAGTGTATAAGATATGTTTTATCGCAATTTGATTACGATGTTTCTAAAGAGCCTAATACAAATATTATTCCAGACCCTAATATTATTATGCGCTATTTTCGTTCATCAAGACATTTAAAAGATTGATATTATGGAGTTAAACTTAAAAGATAGCGATGTAAAAAAGCTTAATTCTAAAAAAGGATTATTGGCCTTATTTAATACCAAACCCTTTAATGTGGCAAAAGCTTTACGCTATGTAAATTATCAAAATGATTTAAAAAAGTATCAAGAAGAGCTCATAAAAATGCAAACATGGGTAATAGAAAATAATAAACGTGTTATTGTGTTATTCGAAGGGCGCGATGGTGCCGGAAAAGGGGGCGCTATTAGGCGTATAACAGAGCGTCTAAACCCACGTCATTATCATATTGTAGCTTTACCCAAGCCATCTAAAGAAGAACAAGGACAATGGTATTTTCAGCGGTATATTTCAGAATTTCCCCACTCAAGTGAAATTGTTTTTTTTGACAGGAGTTGGTATAATCGTGCTGTTGTAGAGCCTGTTAACGGATTTTGTACGCAAGACCAATACCAAATATTTATGAATCAAGTAAACGATTTTGAAAGAATGGTAGTTGAGTCTGGTATTCAGATTGTAAAAATATACATGTCAATTTCGAAATCTGAACAAGCCAAACGTTTTAAAGACATAAAAAGTAGTCCGTTAAAACAATGGAAAATGACACCTGTTGACGAAAAAGCACAAGAATTATGGGATAATTATACCCAATATAAAAATGACATGTTTGCTAAAACAAGTACGCAAATATCGCCTTGGAAAGTCATAAAAGGTAATAGAAAAACATCTGCTCGTGTAGATTCTATAAAGCATATTTTAGATATTATACCTTACGACAAGTCTATAAAAGTTTAATTTATGGTGTTGGTGCCAACCAATTAAAAGGTGCAAAAGCCAGATTTCTCAATATCCAAAATAAAATTATGATTACCAAAACAACAAGAGGTGTTTTGGGGTGGTTTAAGAGACTTTTCCAATGTTTATTCAAGAATTTATTAGCAATGCGTATCACAGCGTGATAACCTAAAAATATTAAAGCTAATAAGTAGAGGAGGTTATGACGCATAACCCCTTTAAAATTGAGATGCAATAAATCGTGTGTTGCCCGTTGACTGCCACAACCCGGACAATAGATACCCGTAGTTGTATAAAGAGGACATTTAGGTAAATAATCTACACCACTGGGGTTTACCATGAAATAAAAAAATGCTAAGCCTATAAAAAGACCTAGCATTATGATATATTTTAATTTCATTTAATTGTTAAATGCTCCCGATGTAAAGACAGCAGTTCCTATAAAGGCAATATAAATAATCCATACAATTACAGCAGCTACTACAGACCATATTGTCCAAGATTTGGCTTTGTTTGAGGCTTCTTGTGCCCCTAAATAATCGCCTTCTGCAAATTTAGAATTTACTTTGCTAGCATAAATAATAGCTGGAATACCCAATGGCCAACAACAAAAAATAGTGGCTAAAATTGATAATACCAAATAGTTATTAGGTCTGTTTTGAAGTTCTGTCATAATGTGGTTTGTTTTACATAAATTAGAGAACTAAAGTAATAAAAATTCTGCAATTTATTGAGCAGGATTATTTTAGCCGTGTACCAAAGCTGTTTTGCCTTGTTTTTTTATATAAGCCGCTTCATAAGCTGTTAAAGCTTCCCATTTTTTAGTGACATTTTCTTTAGAGTCATATCTTTTTGCCAAACCTAAAAATAAGGTGTGATGTCCTGCTTCTGAAGCTAATAAATCTTTGTAAAAAGCAGCCAATTCAGCATCTTTTAAATGCAGGGATAACACTTTAAAACGTTCACAACTACGGGCTTCTATTAGGGCAGAAATCAACAGACGGTTTACCAAACTTTGTGTACGGTCTTTTGTTTTATCAAAAAAATGAAACAAATGTTTGACGTACGTACTCTTTTGGTCTCTCAATAATGTCATACCACGTGCTATCATGATATTGTGAACACGTCCAAAATGCTCAATTTCTTCTAAAGCGATACTCTGCATTTTGCTCACTAAATCAGAATCCTCTGAATAGCCAATTATTAAAGACATGGCGGCGGCGGCGGCTTTTTGTTCTGCAAAAGCATGGTCTGTTAACAATTGTTGTAAGTTGTTTTCGGCAATAATAACCCACGCCTTTTGCGTATCACATTTCAAACCTAACATTAGTGTTCAAATTTATTTTTAATAT
>CAZGZH010000268.1:0-3368 GCA_964529645.1 uncultured Flavobacteriaceae bacterium | reverse complement strand
GTTAAGATACCTGCAACTTTTAAAATAATATCTTTTGGAGCTGTCCAACCAGATAATTTTCCTGTTAATTTAACACCTATTAGTTTTGGAAATTTTAATTCCCAAGCCATTCCTGCCATCACATCAACAGCATCGGCACCGCCTACGCCAATGGCTACCATACCCAATCCGCCAGCATTAACAGTATGCGAATCGGTTCCTATCATCATCCCGCCAGGGAAAGCATAATTTTCTAAAACGACTTGGTGGATAATACCAGCTCCTGGTTTCCAAAAACCAATACCGTATTTATTAGAAACAGAAGCTAAAAAGTTAAAAACTTCGCTACTTGTATTGATGGCCTCTTGTAAATCTTTATCGGCCCCCATTCTGGCCTGAATTAAATGATCGCAATGAACCGTAGTAGGCACCGCTACTTTATCTTTTCCGGCTTGCATAAATTGCAATAAAGCCATTTGGGCTGTTGCATCCTGACAAGCTATACGGTCTGGTGCAAAATCTACGTAATCTTTACCTCTGGTAAAAGCTTTAGAAGCATTAACATCCCAAAGATGGTTGTATAATATTTTTTCAGCTAGCGTAAGAGGACGTCCTACAATAGCTTTTGCAGCATCAACACGCGCTGTCATACGGGCGTAAACTGCTTTAATCATGTCTATATCAAATGCCATAATATAAAATTTTTGTTGGTTATTTAAGTCTTATTTATAGCGCGAAATTACGAATTTTAGCTGTAAATTTATGTATTTTCAAGCATTATCCTTATCAAATAATTATATGATAATTAATGAGGATTATTTTGAGAATATTCAATTTTTGACAAGAAATAAAGTATGTTTTTTGAGGTATATTTAATAAACAAAGTGGGGTTAAAAGCCTGATGCTGCCCTCTAAACCCCATAGCTATCAAGGCATGCTGTGTTAATCTGATTTCATTACAGTTTAACATTACTTACTATGGATTGGTGTTTTAACTAAATTAGTTATTTATAGCAGGAATAATATAATTTTCTATAAGTCTTAAAGGACGTTGCCAATTTATATCGTTAGGAAACCAAGAAGTTATACCAATAACCACATCTAAGCTAGGGATTATAACTAAATACTGCCCGCCATAACCTATTGCTATAATAGAATGGTAGGTTTTACCGTTTGAAGTTATTTTTTTTTTCCAAAAAAGATAGCCATACCCATCCATTTCTCCCCAATACTTTTGAGGAAAATTAAAATGTGTTTGCGTAGCGTCTGCAAGCCAATTTGCCGAAACAATTTGTGTGCCTTGCCACACACCTTCGTTTAAAACCAACTGACCCAATTTTATCATATCTCTTGGCGATAAAAATAAACCGCCGCCAACTTCAATCTGACCTAAATCATTTTTATAAGCCCAATTATAGTTATTAATTTGCAAAGGGTTTAAAAGATTGTCTTTAATAAAAAAATCTAAATTATCACTGGTGCTTTTTATGTTTGGTGATAAAATATCATTGAGTGTATTTGTCAAGGCTGTCCTATAATCGAATGTGGTACCTGGACTATAAGCTAAGTTTTTAGAAAACATATAAGCTATATAATTATCAACTATTTTAGTATCTGTTTCTTCGGTTCCACTAAACCCAGCAGACATCGTCAAAATATTCTTTAAACTTATTTGAGCTTTCTGACCAGACCAATCAATTCCGGAAGCGTTTGGTAAAAGTGTTTTAACTTTTTGGTCTACATTATTTATTAAACCTTTGTCAATGGCAATTCCGGTAACAACCGACATAAAACTTTTTGTTATTGATTGTAGTGTGGCTATGTCTCCTTTTTTATAATTTTCGGTGCCTTTGTAATAGAATTCATCAAAAACTAATTTACCATGTCTCACCAAAGTTACCGAATTAATATTACTGTAAGCTACATCATTTTTTAATAAATTATCAACTTGGGTAATTTTATCTAAATCTATATTTTGCGATTCAAGTGATGAAACAGACCAACCATCAGTAGTAAGAGCAGGAATAAATGAATTTGTGTGGCTTATCGTTTTTATGCTATCGTCCTTACTACAAGAGCCATAGATAAAAAAAGACATCAATAGAAAATATCTAAACCAAAATGGTTTTAACTGTTTTAGTTTTTTAATCATTATTAGCAGTATCTGTTTAATTCAACAAATGGATACAAATATAGAAAAGAATTATAATTGCGTGATTTTAAGCAAGAAAAAAAGCAGGTCTGTAAGCCGGATTCTGTCATCTACATTAAGTTGATGCCTTATCATTTATCTGCGTTAAACATTACTGCTTAACTTTAGCTGCTTACCCCTTAGAATCGGGCGCGTAACCCTCTGCTCTAATATACGTAACATTGCACCGCGTAGAGTTTACCTGATTTCACTACAGCCTAACTGTACTTGCTTTCTGTTGCACTTGTCCTCTCCGTCAGCTGACGGATGACGGGTGTTACCCGCTACGCTACGCTATGGTGTCCGGACTTTCCTTCCCGATAAATCGGGACGATAAGGCGACCTGCTATTTGCAAAAGTAGTTATTATTATGATTTTAATTTAAAGTTTATAAATTAAAACAATTTAAAATTGATTTTAATTTTTTAGGATCTGGAATATTATAAGATCCCATCCTAAGTTCTACATCCTTTATAGGCTTATGTGAAGTGAAATGGATATTTTTAATACCAATTTTTAAAAATTGCAACGCATTTTCATGATTGACACCACTACCTGCCATTATTTGAATCCTTTCGCCATATTTTTTTTGAAGTTTCGAAAGTAGGTCAATCCCATCAATAGCCTTTTCATGTAAACCAGAAGTCAGGATGCGATCAAATTTAAAATCTATCAACTTTTGCATGGCCATAAAAGGATCTAAAACTAAATCAAATGCTCTATGGAAAGTAACTTCTAACCCTAAAGATTTAGCTAGTAAAACTAATGATTCGTTTATGTTATCAACTTCATTTTGAGCATTTAAAACACCAAAAACGACACCGCTAGCATTCAGATTTTTAGCTGATTCAATATCCCTTTTCATAATATCAATTTCATCTGATATATATTGAAAATTGCCTCCTCTAGGCCGAATCATTACATGAACTTCAATAGACAGTTTTGTACATTTTTTAATAAGCCCATAACTTGGTGTTTGGCCACCTTCTGATAAAGCAGAACACAATTCAATGCGTTTAATAGCAAATTTTTCTGCCATTAAAGCCCCCTCGAAAGAGTCTGTACATAGTTCAAATATCATTGTTTTTATACTTATAATTGATAAAGAAGATATTAGGAATTTACATCACGAAAGAAGATAGTTTCTACCAATTTCTACTAAATTTAGCATCAATCATTTGATTTTGAGTTTTGGTAT
>CAZGZH010000267.1:0-3371 GCA_964529645.1 uncultured Flavobacteriaceae bacterium | reverse complement strand
TTACTTAATTTTTTAAATATTTTTTCAAATAACTTCTTAAAAAACTAATTTTTTGACTTGACTTTTAGCAAGTAGCTCAAATTCAGCGGCGGCGTTTATGCCGTCTGCTGGAATGTTTTGTTATCTGAAATTGTATATTAAGTTTTATTGTAAGCTTTCAGGAAATCGTCTCTTGAAATACCTGCTTGTGTACAAATTGTTCTTAATGTGGATGCTTTTATTTTAGGATGATTAGGCATTGTCAAGGGAGTTTTTGTGCCATCTGGATTCTCACGTACCATGGAAATATGCTCTTTTTCTCTAACCATACGAAAACCTAAAATCTCAAATGCCTTAACTACCCTCCGTTTGGGAACATCAATTGGAAATTTTGACATTTAACTTTCTATCCCAGCCTCCGCCACAAATGCCTCAAGTACTGGTGGATCAATATCAAGAACTTCATCTCCAAATGTTTCAATATGAAATTTTATTGCTGATTTTACATCAGCAAGTGCTCCCTCGTAAGTATCTCCTTGTCCTACAATTATGCCTTTTATACCGAGAGGGTAAGCAACATATCCATCTGAATGTTTTTCTACAATTATTTTATATTGCTTTATCATAGCTTCTCCCTTTAAATAAGTTTTATAGATATTATTTTAACACAAACAAATATTAATGATAATTTTTTATCAGATAACGTAAGTCTTGGCATGAAGACATAAAGAAACAGGACTTCCGTTCCGGTACCAGAAACAGTTCAGAACCTCGATAATGATTTTGTGTCTACAAACAGGGTAAAATATCTCTAAAATAGCTATTTTTACTTAATTTTTTAAATATTTTTTCAAATAACTTCTTAAAAACTAATTTTTTTGACTTGACTTTTAGCAAGTAGACCAGTATCAGCCGCACGAAACAATAGGGAAATAACCTCTGAAAATATATAAAATATTGATAGCAAAAGCAGCGTTGATAGAAAAAACCGCTGTTTCGTGTCGGCTGGATACTTTTGTTATGCCTATTTTACAAAATAACTTCGTCCTTTATTTCATTTATTCTTTTTTTCATATCATCATCGTATCTAATATAGAATAGTTTTATTCCACAGGACTCACAAACTTTTTTCTTTTTGATATCCCTTTCTATTGTTCTTTTTAATCCTCCTTCGCCACCAAATATATTGACAGGTTCATAGTGTTGTTTTCCCTGATACTCAAAAGCTATAGATAGCTCAGGTATAAAAACGTCCAAATGTTGTGGTGCTAACCAAATAGGTTGAGCATGCTGAATAACATCTTTTGATTTAAATATCTTTTTAATCATTTGATACATTTTGTTTTCTGAAACCCAAGAACTTATCCCAATTTCATTAGACCATTCCTTTTCTAACCAGCTATAAGCCGATTGAATTAAGTGTTTCCATTCATTCATTTCTCTTGGGCTTTCAGGATAATGAGGACTATTGTCGAAAGGACCAGATACTTTTTGGGCTGTGCGTTTTTTTCCAAAATTTTATTACTTCTTCAAATATTCTTTTTTTGTTTTTTCGTGCCCATTCTGAAAGCTTGCTCTCAGCCCAATCACTACAAGATAGGAGCTTATTAAAATCTAAAATTTCTTTTTTCTCAGCTATGTTTTTTAACACATAAGAAACGGAATTTATTTCTTGAAAAATACCTGTAAGGAGGTCATTCCCGTTAATATCCTTTCCATGAGAAAATTTTACATTTAGCAATCGTCCAAAATATCTTTTAGCCATAATGGGATGGCAATTATATAAGCGAACAAGTATATCTGGATTTTTGTTTTTTGGATTAAACCCATCATTATCAAACACAGAAAAGAGAAAAGAGTGGCTTACAGACTCAACACCTGGAGAAAGTACAATGTTAAGGAAAGCCAGTAAATCAGCTTCTTTCCCATTATCAATATATTTGTGAAGATAATTTTTTGCCTTTATAAGAAGTTTATCAGCTTGGTTTAAAAATGATAAAACGTGCTTTGCTCTCGGGGTTTCCCCTTTTAAATATGCTTCTTCAAAAGAAAGAAATTGTTTTTTGATATTCCGAGGAGGACATCTCTTTTTTATATTGTTAATATTTTGATCAATTGATTCCATGATAGAGGCATTGAGTTTCTTCCATTCAGTATTTTCTATTTGAAAAGCATCATTGATTAAATTGTTTAGTTTGGTGGATTGTTTTATCTGAGATTTTATTAAGGCTATTGCGAGCATTTTCAGGTAGGGAGTTCCTGAAACCTCTGCATTCCCTAAAATAATTCTACCCTTAGTAATACCTTGCGATATTGGAGCTTTCAATAAATAATCGTAAACGTCTTTCCAATTTTCTGTAAAAAATGATAGTTTTATTAGCCTATCCCAATCCTTTCCCCCGCGAAATATAGAATGGTCTCTTTTCTCACCAACAGAATAATATTTTTTTGCTGATATAAAATCCCCAAGAATCCAAGATAAATCACCTAACTTTCTTGGATGATCTAATTGAGAATAATACTTCATTGCTTTCTTAAAACATCCGCATTCCATTAATAAATCACAGTAATACCTTTTATGTTTTGGTAGTGATACATTCTCTGCTATGTAAAGTCGTTCAAATGGAATTAATTCGCTCCCTTTTGTATCACTTAATATGTCATACAAGAGTGTCTCAGCTATTGAATAAAACATAATCATCTATGGTTTTAATGTTTTATATCTATTGATAAATGCTTCTTTTACACTTTTTTCGCTTTTTAATTTTTTTATAAAAATTTTCCAATATTTTATATAACCATCATAAAAATATGTAAAATCAATAATTAATCCTCTCTTTTTGTCGAATTTAAACTTTTCCTTTTGAGGTGAATCATAATTAATATAAAATCCAGCTTGACCATTAAAAGAAAAGGAGTGAACTAAACCACACCTAAATTGTGAGTATAATAAAGACGAAATAGAAATATATTTTAGAGAAGACCTCCCTCTCGTTATCTCTTTAAATGTATCAGAAGCAACTACTTTCTGGACGTCATTTACATCTATGAGAGAGGTCAACTCATCAACCTTATCTTTATAAATCTCTTTCTCAATAAAATTGGTAAACTTTTTCCTGCCAGTTTTTTCCCCATAATAGTAACCACAAAGCGTATCTATCCCACAGCAAACTAATAAACCACAAATATATATATTTGTATCAACACCCTTATTGCCAAAACCAGCCCTAATTGTTTTCAATGGTTTGATAAAACACGATTCATGAAATTTTATAAATTCGTTTATTATTTTTTCATTACTACTCATAATCGTTTGCAATGTTTATTTCAATAGGCATAACGCTCCGCATAACCGGCTGGCAATGGAGCGCAGCGGAATTGCCAGTCCGAGT
>CAZGZH010000266.1:0-3375 GCA_964529645.1 uncultured Flavobacteriaceae bacterium | reverse complement strand
AACTGCAGATTTACAAGCTTCAGTTGGACTCATACCTTGCCGCATCAATTCAACCACAATAGCACTACCAGCAATACGAATAACAGCTTCACCCATACCTGTAGCACAGGCAGCACCAACCTCATTATCAACAAATAACCCAGCGCCAATTATAGGCGAATCGCCAACGCGTCCATGCATTTTATAAGCCATACCGCTAGTGGTACAAGAACCTGATAAATTCCCTTCATTATCAAGAGCTAACATACCAATTGTATCATGATTTTCGATATTAATTACAGGCTGATATTTTGATTTAACTTTCCAAGCTTCCCAAGCTTTTTTAGATTTTTCAGTCAATAAATTAACAGTTTTAAAGCCTTTTTCTTTAGCAAATTGCAAAGCGCCTTCTCCCACTAACATGACATGTGGCGACTCATCCATTACTTTTCTGGCAACCGCTACAGGATTTTCAATATCTTGCAAACAAGCTACAGATCCACAACGATTATTTTCATCCATAATACAAGCATCCAAAGTTACAATGCCATCTCTATCGGGTAAGCCACCAATACCAACATATTGATTATCAGCATCAGACTCAATAAGCATCACCCCTTTTTGGACAGCATCTAAAGCGCTGCCTCCTTTTTCTAAAGTTTTCCAAGCTTCTGCATTGGCTTCCATACCTGCCAACCAAGTTGAAATAACGACAGGTTTTTGAATAATGTTGCTAGATTTTGATTTTGAATCAAAAGGTCTTGCAAAACTTTTGTTGATAACAGCCAAGCTGCTTAAAGAAGCTAATTTTATAAAAGAGCGACGTGATTTCATAATAGAGAGTTTTAGATTTAAGCCTCTAAAAGTACTAAAACCCACTAAATAAAATAAAAATATTTATTTAAGATAAATTAACTTCTAAATTTTTGACGTGTTAGTTCTAAAATACCATGTATAAATGTAAGCGGATGAATAGGATCTCCTGGCACATATAAATCGACATGGATTGTGTTCAAAAAATTACGATTTATAGCAGGACCGTCGGCAAAAAGACCGCCAGAAATAGCATCGGTACCCGCCAAAATAAAAAGTTTAGGATTAGGTACTGCTTCGTATGCAATTTGCAAAGCTTCAACCATATTTTCAGTTATAGGACCTGTAACAACTATACCATCGGCATGACGTGGTGAAGCCGTAAATTCTATGCCATAACGGCCCATATCAAAATTAACATTACCACAAGCGCCTAACTCAAGTTCGTTACAAGCATCGCCTCCTGCACAAACTTGTCTCAATTTTAAAGAGCGTCTAAAAATACTTTTAATCTCTTTACGGATAAGTTTAGGATTAATTGTTAGTGGATTTTGAATCCCTTGTTTAAAAATTAATTGATTTATATTATTAGTAGCCATACGATAATCTGAAGTAAATTTAATTTGCTCTGGAAATTGATGCGCACAATCACCACAAAAATTACATTTACCTAAATTTAAATTTAATTTACCTTCAGTAATATTGAGGGCTTTGGCTGGACAAAATTCTACAATCGGCTTTAAATCTTCTGAAGTTTCATTAATTAATGGTTTCCCTTTAAAATTATCGGGTAATATTACTTTAGAAAGATCTTTTATATATTGTTGACCTTGTCCTTTTAATAATTTAAAATCTTCTATAAACATAAGCTTTCTTTATAAATCGTGTCCACAATACGATAAGTTATAACTTTTATTATTGATAGGAAAATCAGAAATTTCAAGATTTCTTAAAGACAATTCAAGACCTTTCCAATTGTGTAAAGAAGGAGCTTTTATTTTATAAAAACACAAGTTGCCATCTGCATCCGTAAAAGCAGTGTGACTAATTTCGCCACGGAATCCTTCTACTGCACCGTGTGCACATATGTTTTTTTGCAATGTAGCTTTATAAATTGGCGGCGTTGATTTAAAATCTTCAATTTTATTAAGCATCGTTTTTATAAGAGCTATAGATTGTAAAATCTCATTTTTACGTACCAAAGCACGCGACATAACATCACCAGTTTTTTCAATACAAGGGGCATGTTCTATCGTCTTATATATTTTATTGGGATGCGTATAACGGATATCTCTTTTAAGACCTGTTGTTCTAGCAATCATACCTACAGCACCTATTTTAATAGCTTGATTTTGGGTAATAGCACCAATACCATCAAAACGTTTTATGATACTTGGCAAATTTAAAGTATGTCTTGCCATCAATTTAAAAGTCTTTTTATAGGTGTCTAATATTTCGATTAATTCATTTTTTAAAATGACATTTAAAGGATATTGTGAGCCACCAACTCTAATTAGTCCGCGACCGAACCGACTCCCACACCATTTTTGAAGAAAATTTATAATAGGCGTTCTCAATGCTCCAAAAGTTGAACTTCCCAATTGATAAGCCACATCTGTACACATACCGCTTAAATCGCTTGTATGCATCGCAATACGCTCTAATTCTAAAGCAATATTACGTTCTAATTGAACTTGTTTTAAAGGCACATTCCCCATTAAAGATTCTATAACATTTACAAAGGTAAGCGTATGTGCAATAGTAGAATCGCCAGTTATACGCTCTGCCAATATATTTTGTGATAATAAATTGGGCTGTTTTAAAAATAAAGCTTCTACACCTCTGTGTTGCCAACCCAATTGAATTTCTAAATGCTGCACCATCTCGCCATTACAAGTAAATCTAAAATGACCTGGTTCGATAATACCAGCGTGAATTGGGCCTACACTTACAATATGCGTTTCGTGACTATCGACTTTATAAAAAGGGTAATCTTTTATTATTTTAGCCGTATTAGCACGATTATGAGGATAACGCAAAGGCTTTAACCAAGGATGGTTGCTGAATTTAATATCAAAATTTTCATGCATTTCTCTTTCAAAGACATGCATGGCTGGGAAATTGGCAGTTAAAGATTCTAATGGTTTTTGATTGGATTTATATTGATGTGCCAAAATTATAAAATCGCCTTTAATATCGTTAGCAATAAGAACATAAATATTAAAAACATTTTCTTTTGGTACTGCAAAATAATTGACAATATGATAAGTAAATGGATTTTCTTTAACCTTAAATACCGCTTCTTTAACAATACTATAATCAACAAACCCGATAGTGTTTAAATCAAAACTATCGTTGTTATTAAATCGCTTTCCGTTTATTATATCCGCCTTTTCCATACTATAAACTCGCTTGAATTAAATCGATTAAAAACTGATTTTGGAATAAACCAAAATAGACACTCAACCCTAATAAAAAGAGTTGCAATATATTTTCTAACCAATAAGTTTTTGGCTTTTCAATAGCGACTTCAGACACATTTGGATAGAATAAAAGTTTGAAAACACTGGTTAACAAAGCGTA